>JAJRWG010000042.1 GCA_024276895.1 Bacteroidota bacterium | reverse complement strand
GGCGGACTCATCACCACCTACCTGGCACTGGATGCCATACCATCCACCAAAGGAGTGGTCGAAGGGGCGGAGTACCTTTACCATGCTGCTCCCGAAAAATTTCACATGATCCTGGACAAGTCCAGTCCGCACTACATGGACCTGCCCGGGCTGGGTGTTTTGCTGGGCGGACTGTGGGTGGCCAATCTGTACTACTGGGGGTTTAACCAGTACATCATTCAGCGGGCACTGGCAGCCAAAAGCAGAGACGAAGCCCAGAAAGGGATCATTTTTGCCGGCTTCCTGAAAATCATCATCCCGCTGATCGTCGTTGTTCCGGGCATCGCTGCCTTTGTACTCACCAGCGACCCGGAAATTATTTCACAATTGGGGCTTCATGCCTCCGAAAACCTTCCCTCCATGGCTCAGGCCGACAAGGCCTACCCCTGGCTGCTGGGGCTGCTGCCCTACGGTGTCAAGGGCATTGCCTTTGCCGCACTGGCGGCGGCCATCGTTTCGTCGCTGGCATCCATGCTCAACAGCACCTCCACCATTTTTACCATGGATATTTTCAGGCAACTGAAAAAAACGCCTGCCAGCTAAACCCAACTGGTCAGGGTGGGACGAATCACGGCTTCCCTTGCACTGATTGTGGCCATGCTTGTGGCACCCATGCTGCAAACCCTCGATCAGGCTTTTCAATACATCCAGGAATACACCGGCATGGTCAGCCCGGGCATTCTGGCGATTTTTCTTTTCGGGCTTTTCTGGAAACGGGCAACTTCCAGGGCTGCGCTGTGGGCGGCCATCCTGACCATCCCCGTTTCGGCGGCCTTCAAATTTATTTTCCCGCAAATGCCCTGGATGGATCAAATGGGTTTCAGCTTCCTGATCCTCAGTGCCGTTATTGTTGCGATCAGCCTGCTGGAAGAAAAAGGTGAAAGTCCGAAAGCCATTCCTGTTTCGCACGAATTGTTCAGGACCGGAACGGCTTTTAACATTGGTGCCATCGCCATTTCGGCCATCATCATGGCGTTGTACATTCTTTTCTGGTAGGGCTTTCTTCCGGGCCGCTGCTCCTGGCTTAGCTGCCGAAACGGATGAAGCAAGATTGCAGGCAAACAACTTCCGGTTTGGCGATGAATGTCGCCGGGTGCTTTACTTCATCGTAACAATATTCTTTCTTTTCAACAATTATTTGCTGAGAAATTCGTTATTAATACTGGCGTCTTAATATTTAACATTGATTATTTCCTGGCAGAAAATTACTCACAAAGGCCGGTTTGAATATTTGAGATTGGATGCTACTATCATTTCTGCCCGCATGGTTTTTGACTGGCAATACTTTTTACCTGGAACTTTTAGAAATTTAAAATTGTTTTTTAACAAACAGGCTCTTAGATTCTTGATAAAGATGTACTTATGCATGCTTTGGTATTTATAAAACAGGTTCCCGATGCTTCGCAGGTAAGAGTGAACTATGAAACGGGGACAATAATCCGGGAGGGTGTCCCGGCCATCCTGAACCCTTTTGAGGCCCACGCCGTCGAAGAGGCTGTAAGATTAAGGAGTAAGTACGGCGGGAAAGTGACCGTCTTGACCATGGGGCCTCCGCAGGCAACCGAAGCCTTAAAGGAATGTTTATCGCGTGGAGCTGACAAGGCTTATCTTTTATCCAATCGTATTTTTGCCGGTTCCGACACACTGGCCACGTCCTATGCACTTTTTGAAGGTGCCAAAAAAATTATTGAACTGGAAGGAGAAGTTGACCTTTTCTTTGCCGGCAAACAAGCCATTGACGGAGATACAGCCCAAACAGGGCCGGGTATTGCCACCCGGTTCGACATACCGTTGGTGACCTATCTTATTAAACTGGATGAAGTTGACTTTGAAGAAAAACGGGCTGTTGCCACAAGGTTAACCGAGTTCGGGCAGGAAACACTCCAGGTTCCGCTGCCGGCCTTCTTTACGGTGGAGGAGACCTTGAACGAACTTTCTCATTCGCCATTGCCGTGGCTGATCAAAGCGGCCCGGGCAAAATTTGAAAAGTTATCCGGCGAGAACGTCAAACTCGACAGTGAACAATGTGGGTTGAAACATTCCCCTACCAGGGTTAAAAAAGCCTTTACGCCTGAAAAGAGACAAAGAGGAGAAACCCTGACCGGTTCCACTGAGGAGTTGGTTTTTAAAACATCAGATATCTTAATGCCGTTTTTGAAAAAAGATCTACAGCATGGGCAAAACGATTGATTTTACCGAAAAAGAACTCGATGAAATATCCAGCTATAAAAATATTTGGGTATTCATAGAACAAACCGGCGGGGTGGCCCATCCGGTGTCTTTTGAATTGCTGACCAAAGCGCGGGAACTGGCAAAGCAACTTGATTGTCAGGTGGGATCTGTTGCCATCGGGCGGTCTGTTTCCCATCTTGCCGATGATGTTTTCAGATTTGGTGCTGATAAATTCTACATTGTTGAAGACGAAATTTTTAAAGATTACCGGACCGAACCTTTCCGGGATACGCTTTCGGATCTGGTACGGAAGTTTAAACCGGAAATTTTTCTCATCGGCGCAACCACCCAGGGCCGCGACCTCTCCGGAACGGTAGCTACGGAATTGAAAACCGGCCTGACAGCCGATACCACAAAACAGGAAATTGATCCCGAAACCGGTATGCTGTTGATGACCCGCCCGACTTTCGGCGGTAGTTTAATGGCTACCATCATTTGCCCGAAGCATCGTCCGCAAATGTCAACGGTAAGACCCGGCGTCTTTAAGGCCATTCCCGTTGAGCATCCTGAAAAGGGAGAAATAATAAGAGGGAAAACCGATTTAACAGAAGACAAAATTGTAAAAAAGATACTTAAAAAAGTTGTTTCCTCCGAAGGTAATATCAACCTCGGGTTTTATGATGTTATTGTTGCCGGTGGCAAGGGTATGGGCAGCAAGGATCATTTTAATATGATAAAGGAACTGGCAGAACTGCTGGGTGGTACGTGGGCCGGTTCGCGGAAAGCCGTTGAATCGGGATACGCGCCCCAAAGCCGGCAGGTAGGACAAACCGGGCAAACGGTTCACGCTAAATTATACATTGCCTGTGGCATTTCGGGAGCTATCCAGCACCTGGTGGGCATGCAAACCTCCGCTGTAATTATCTCGGTGAATACCGATCAAAACGCCCCGATTTTCGACGTCTCTACTTACTGTATTGTGGAAGACGCCATCCGGTTTATCCCGAAACTGATCGGTGAATTGAAAAAACAAAAATTAACAGCGGTAAGTTATGAGCACTAAATTAAAATATGATGTAATCGTTGTGGGAGCCGGCCCGGCAGGCCTTGCCGCAGCCATTGTTCTTGCCAGGGCCGGAGTCCGGGTTGTGGTTTTTGAAAGAGGACGGCTACCCGGCTCAAAAAATGTGATGGGAGGTGTTTTTTATAGCGACTGCATGAAGGATATTGTAGATGAATTCCCCGGTGGCGCCCCTGTCGAAAGGCATATTATCGATCAAAGAATCTGGATTCTCGATCAGGATTCTTCTGTGGGATTTAATCATAAAAACGAACTGTTTAATCAAAAGCCTTACAATTGTCACACTGTTTTCAGGGCTAAATTCGATCGCTGGCTTGCCGGCGAGGCTGAAAAGGCGGGTGCTTTAATTATCAACAGTACGGTGGTGAAAGAGGCGCTGGTAGAAAACGGAAAAGTGATTGGTGTGAAAACCGGACGGCCTCAAGGTGAGGTGTACGCCAATTGTGTTATCGCCGCTGACGGTGTTAATTCGCTCTTTGCAAAGTCCCTGGGCCTCAGAAGGAAAATCGAACCGGAGGATGTGGCTATCGCCGTGAAAGAAGTCATTGGCCTGGATGAACAAATTATCAATGACCGGTTTAATGTGAAGAGCGGCGAGGGGGCTACCATTGAAATGACAGGAAGTTATTTTAACGGAGAAGCCATGGCTTTTCTTTATACCAACAAAAAATCCGTATCGCTGGGGGTGGGCATGATATTGAAAGATGTGATTAACAATAAGATCAACCCGAACAACCTCATCGAGCACTTGAAAAGGCATCCTTCAGTGGCACCACTCATCGAAGGGGGGCAAACCAAAGAATTTTTGGCCCATTTGATTCCCGAAGGAGGGTACAAAGCCATGCCAAAGCTTGTGGGCAACGGGGTAATGATAGCCGGCGATGCAGCCATGATGGTGGATGCCATACACCGTGAAGGATCAAACCTTGCCATTACTTCCGGAAAACTTGCTGCCGAAACTTATATTGAAGTTTCAGAGCAGGGCGACTTCTCAAAGAAATCATTGTCGCGCTACGTGAAAAAGCTTCAGGACAGCTTTGTTTTACAGGACCTTAAAAAATATAAAGGTGTCCCGGGCTTGCTTCAGACCAACAAAGATCTGTTGCTGCAATATCCCAAACTGCTGAATCAGGCCGCTTTTGAAATGTTGAATGTGGATGGTACTTCCAAAAAAGACAAAGAAAAATTAATCTGGAAAAACGTGAAACAGGAAATTGGAATTGGTCATCTTGGGCGGGACCTGTTTAAACTATGGAGGAATATGGGATGAGACTAGAAGATAAATTATACCTGGATGGCTATAAAACCGATGAAACAGGCGGTTCGCACCTTGCGATAAAAGACACATCGGTTTGCGATTTGTGCGTGCTGAAACAGTGCCTGTACGTATGCGCCTGCAGTGTTTACGAACAAAATGAAAGCAACGGCAGGATTGAAATAAATTATGCAGCCTGTGTGGAATGCGGCTCCTGCCGGATAGCCTGCGATAACATTGATTGGCACTACCCCCGAGGAGGATTTGGGATCGCATATAAATTCGGTTGAAACTTTTTCTTTTTTTTGGCTTATTTCTGCCTTAATATATCACACTAAAGTTTACTTTTGCGTTTTTTAAAAACTGTTTAAAATGAACCAATTAAAAAACGGAAGTTATGAACAGTGAATATTTGATCGTTTTCTTTATTTTAGGCTTGGTCCTTGTGGGAGGCGCCATTATGTTTTCCTCCCTTGTCACTCCCCGTTCCTATAATACCAAAAAGTTTGAGCCCTACGAATGTGGTATCCCTACCGAGGGTCCGACCTGGATCCAGTTTCGGGTGGGTTATTATCTGTTTGCCATTATTTATTTGGTTTTTGATGTGGAAACG
This sequence comes from Bacteroidota bacterium, assembly GCA_024276895.1. GTDB lineage: Bacteria > Bacteroidota > Bacteroidia > Bacteroidales > F082 > B6-G9. The sequence goes on along the minus strand of JAJRWG010000042.1, from coordinate 11,656 downwards.
GTGTTTCTTTTTCCTTTTGGCGTTGTCATGAAGTCAATCGGATTGCGTGCCTTTATTGAAATCGTCATTTTTATTTTCATTCTCGGACTCGGATTGTTGTATGCCTGGAAGAAAGGAGCGTTGAAATGGATATAAAGATAAAATCAATGAAGTACGAAGACTTCGGGGACAATGAAACCCTCGAAGCGCTGAACGAATTGGGCAACAACGTTTTTTTAACAACGATTGATAAGGTATTGAACTGGGGCAGGTCCAACTCCATCTGGCCCTTGACTTTTGCGACCAGTTGTTGTGGCATTGAAATGATGGCTGCCGGCGCACCCCGTTACGATTTTGCCCGTTTTGGTATCGAAGTTTACCGTGCCACCCCCAGGCAGGCGGATGTGATTGTGGTGGCGGGTACCGTTGTTCATAAAATGGTCCCTGTCCTCAAGCGGCTTTATGACCAGATGGCTGAACCGAAATACGTGATTGCCATGGGGGCCTGTGCCGTTTCCGGAGGCCCTTTTTTCTATAACAATTATTCGGTTGTCCGCGGTGTTGACCATATTTTGCCGGTGGATGTTTATATTCCCGGATGCCCGCCCAGACCGGAAGCGCTTCTTTACGGAGTGATGCAACTTCAAAGAAAAATTAAAACCAAAGCACAGCTTAGCAAAAAAAGAAATTCAAAAAACAGCAAAGGGCATGATGGAAAATAGAAATGAATTTGAAGATTTTGTCTCTAAAAATATCCCCTATTGTACTTTAAACCAGGGCGCTCAGTATCCCGAACTAATTATCCCGGCCGAAAAATTACACGCGGCGGCGGCGGCGCTTAAAAATTACAAAGAGCAACCCTTCGACTACCTGGTTAGTTTGACAGCCATCGATCATTTGGATAAATTCACCATGGTTTATCATCTGGAATCAACACTAACCCGTACAATGATTGTGCTGAAGGCCGTACTTGAAGACCGCGAAGAACCCCAAATTGATACCGTTTCCGATCTCTGGATTACAGCAGAATTTCACGAAAGGGGAGTTTTCGACCTGTTTGGTATCCGGTTCAAAAACCATCCCGACCTGAGACGCTTCTTCCTTGAAGATGATTACGGCTTCCCCTTGCGTAAGGATTTCAAAGATGATGTGAATATTATTGAATACCCCAACTGATATGAACGAAGAAGCAGTCAAAAAAGTAATTTTAAAGGAGGACGAGGATTATATCATCAATATGGGGCCTCAACACCCCTCTACCCACGGTGTTTTAAGACTGGAAGTTTGCCTGAACGGTGAAACGGTGAAACACATGACCCCTCACATCGGATATATTCACAGGGGTATGGAAAAGATGGCTGAATTCAACACTTACAAACAGCTCATTCACCTGACCGACCGTATGGATTATCTTTCGGCACACATCAATAATGAAGCGGTTTGCCTTGCTGTGGAAAATGCGCTTGAGGTGGAGGTTCCGGAAAGGGTTCAGTACATCCGGGCCATTTTGGACGAATTGTCACGCGTAGCGTCACACCATTTATGGTGGAGTGCTTTTGGGATGGATCTGGGTGCTTTGACCACTTTCTTTTACGGGATGCGCGACCGGGAAAAAGTGCTGGCCATTTTTGAGGAATCCTTTGGTTCACGCCTTCTTCACAGCTTTAATACACCGGGAGGACTGATGCATGACGTGCATCCGAATTTCAGAAAGCACACCAGGGAATTTGTGAAATATTTCCGCAAAAAGCTGCCCGATTACAAAAACCTCTTAACCGATAATATTATTTTCCATAACCGCACCAAAGGCATCGGTGTGATGGACAAGGAAATGGCCATCAATTACGGGATTACGGGCCCTTCGGGCAGGGGATCGGGATTTTCGTGTGACGTAAGGAAAGTTGCACCTTACGGAGTTTACGACAAGGTGGTGTTCAGGGAAATACTTTATCCTGAGGGGGATTCTTTTGCCCGTTATAAAGTCCGCGTGGATGAAATGCAAGAGTCTTTAAATATATTGGAACAACTGGTGGATGACATGCCTGAGGAAGGCGGCTATACCGCTAAAATGAAACCCGTTATTAAACTTCCTGAAGGGGAGTACTTTCAGCGGGTGGAAGCAGCAAGGGGGGAATTCGGAGTTTTCATTGTCAGTAAAGGCGAAAAGTATCCTTACCGGATTAAATTCCGTTCGCCCAGTTTTAGTAACCTTTTTGTATTAGGTCCTCTGGCCAAGGGGGGTATTATTGCTGATCTGGTGGCTATCTGTGGCTCTCTTGACCTGGTCATCCCGGATATTGACCGTTAAATATTTGAAACATGATCTTAGAAATTTACAGTTTCTCAACCTTAACGTCTTCTATTGACGAAGGCCTGAACAGCGTCATGGCCCCCTGGCTGGTAACCTTAACGGAATTTGTTATTGTGGGTATTGTCTTCCTGCTTTTTTATGCCCTGCTCGGATTGTTTTTGGTTTATCTGGAAAGGAAAGTCTGTGCAGTTATTCAAAACCGGATCGGTCCGAACCGTGTAGGGAAATGGGGAATGTTTCAAACCATTGCCGACCTGATCAAGCTGTTAATGAAAGAGTTGATTACGATTAAGAATGCCGATAAATTTTTGTTTAACCTGGCACCCTTCATTGTGATCATTACATCGTTTATGGCCATCGCCGCCCTTCCTTTTGCAAAAGGGCTGCAAGCCATCGATTTAAACATTGGGATATTTTATGTCATGGCCGTTTCCTCCCTTGGTGTGGTCGGCATCCTCATTGCCGGTTGGTCGAGTAACAGTAAATACTCACTGATTGGTGCCATGCGGAGCGGTGCACAAATTATAAGCTACGAACTTTCGGTTGGACTGTCGCTGCTGGCAATCGTCATCTTTTCGGGCAGTATGCAACTTTCCACTATTGTTGAAAGCCAGGCGGACGGATGGTGGATTTTTAAAGGCCATATTCCTGCTTTGTTTGCTTTTGTACTGTACCTGATTGCCGCCACGGCAGAAATTAACAGGGGGCCATTCGACCTGGCAGAGGCCGAATCGGAACTGACGGCAGGTTTCCACACCGAGTATTCGGGGATAAAATTTGCTTTTTTCTTTCTGGCTGAATATATAAACATGTTTATTGTGGCGGCCATTGCAACCACACTGTTTCTTGGTGGATGGATGCCCCTGCACATTGGCGGCTGGGAAGGCTTTAACCAGATCATGGATTACATCCCTTCCATTGTTTGGTTTTTCGGAAAAACCTTTGTGATTATCTACATCATTATGTGGTTTAAATGGACTTTCCCACGTTTGAGGATTGACCAGTTGCTGAATCTGGAATGGAAATACCTTTTACCACTCAATTTAATGAATATTGTGCTTATTTCTTTTGTGGTACTGATTGGGTTGTACTTTAAATAGTAATTGAAAAAATGAACAGTGTAGTAAGATATTTCACCGACATCTACAAGGGGGTTACATCCCTTTGGACGGGGATGAAAGTCACGGGAAAATACTTCATAAGTCCGGGAGAAATTGTGACGGAACAATATCCCGAAAACCGTGCAACCCTGAAAATGGAAGATCGCTTCAAAGGAGAAGTGATCATGCCTCACGATGAAAACAACCAGCATAAATGCACCGGTTGCGGCATTTGTGAGGTGAACTGCCCCAACGGTTCCATTGAGATCATTACCAAAAAAGTCCCCAATGAACAGGGAAAAATGGTGAGAGCCATTGATAAACACATTTATCACTTATCGATGTGTACTTTCTGTGAATTGTGCATTAAAACCTGTCCGTTCGATGCGATTACCTGGGGACAGGATTTTGAACATGCTGTGTTTGACCGTACCAGGCTGACAAGGGTGTTAAACAGGCCGGGGTCTTCATTAAAAAAGAAGGAGGTGAAGTCATGACGTTACCGGTTTTTATGTTTTATCTGTTGGCCGCCGTTATCTTATTGTTTTCGGTACTGACGATTGCTTCACGCAGGATGCTCCGTTCTGCCGTCTATCTGCTTTTTGTGCTCATCGGCACCTCAGGGCTGTATTTTCTTTTGGATTATCAGTTTCTGGCAGGGGTGCAGATAACCCTGTATGCCGGAGGTATTGTGGTGCTGATCATTTTCAGTATTTTACTCACGAGCCACATCAGCCATAAGTTTAAAAGACCTGCTGCCTGGAAGTTGTGGATGGGCCTGACCGTATTGGTGTTTGGCAGTGGTACGGCTTTGTGGGTACTGCTGCTGCATCCGTTTTCAAAAAACCCTGCGGTAAAAGATGTGCCTGTTGACATGCACTTAATTGGAAACCAACTCCTCGGTATGGGGAAAAACGGTTATGTTTTGCCTTTTGAATTGATCAGTGTTTTGCTGCTTGCAGCCATGGTGGCTGCCATTATTGTGGCGAAAAAAGAAAAGAAATAAAAATTTATTCGACATGATTCAGGGATTATCTATTTATCATTTTCTTGTGGTTAGCACACTCATGTTTTTTATCGGGATTGCAGGCTTTATTATCCGGCAAAACCTGATCACGATTCTGTTGTCGGTGGAATTGATTTTAAACTCGGTGGCCATAAATTTTCTGGTCTTCAACCGCTTTCTTTATCCCGACCAGTTACAGGGCCATTTTTTCTCCCTTTTTATTATTGGTATCGCCGCCGCGGAAGCTTCGGTAGCCATCGCCTTGATCATCAATATTTACAGGAGAATACACAACATCAATGCGGACAATGTCAATGAAATGAAATTTTAAATAAATATTTAAAATGACTGGTTTTTCATACACCCTTCTCATAACGTTAATTCCTTTATTGGTCTTTATCGTTACAGGGCTTTTCGGAATGAAGTGGAAGCCCATAGTTTCCGGTTTGATCGGAACGGTGGGCCTGGCGGCTTCTTTTATCTTGTCACTGCTGACGGCATATCAGTATTTTTTTAAAAGCACCACGGATGTTTTTCATTCTGTTATTCCTTTTGACTGGCTTTGGCTGACTTTTTCAGACAGCCTTCAAATTAAAATGGGCATTTTGCTGGATCCTATTTCTGTTATGATGCTGGTGGTGGTTACAACCGTCTCGTTAATGGTTCACATCTACAGTCTGGGGTACATGAAAGGGGAGAAAGGGTTTGAGCGCTTTTATGCATTTCTTTCCCTGTTTACTTTTTCCATGCTGGGACTGGTTGTGGCGACCAACATTTTTCAGATGTTCGTCTTTTATGAACTGGTCGGGGCCTGTTCCTTTTTGTTGATTGGATTTTATTATCAGAAACCATCTGCCGTTGCCGCTGCAAAAAAAGCTTTTATCGTAACGCGCTTTGCCGACCTCGGGTTTTTAATTGGTATTTTGATTTTATCGTTTTACACAGGAACTTTCGACTTCGATAAATTAACAGAACCCGGTTCTGACATCTTTAACAACATTGCCGGTTTAAGTTTTATAGGGATTTCAGCGCTTTCATGGGCGATGGGGCTCATCTTTGTGGGGGCGGCAGGAAAATCTGCCATGTTCCCTTTTCATATCTGGCTGCCTGATGCCATGGAAGGCCCAACCCCGGTTTCCGCTTTGATCCACGCTGCCACAATGGTGGTTGCCGGTGTGTTTACGGTGGCCCGCTTATTCCCCGTTTATCATTTCTACACTCCCGATGTGTTGATCCTTATCGGGTATGTGGGCGGATTTACGTCCTTTTTTGCAGCCGTTATTGCCATGACGCAGTACGACATCAAAGGGTTCTCGCTTACTCAACCCTGTCGCAGATAGGCTATATGATGGTCGGACTGGGTGTTTCGGGCTATGGTGGCGAAGAAGGTCTGGGTTACATGGCCGGCATGTTCCACCTGTTTACCCACGCCATGTTCAAGGCCTTGTTGTTCCTGACTGCCGGCTCCATTATCCATGCCGTCCATTCCAATTACATGCAGGATATGGGTGGTTTGCGAAAATATCTTCCCATCACACACATTACTTTTCTTGTGGCAGCACTAGCCATATCAGGCATTCCGCCGTTTTCCGGTTTTTTCAGTAAGGATGAAATCCTGGCGGCGGCATTTCACTCCAACAAACTGCTTTTCTACACGGAATACATCACCGCCGGTATTACCTCATTCTACATTTTCAGGCTTTACTTTACGATCTTCTGGGGCAAAGAAACCCGCTACGAACACAAACCCCATGAAGCACCCTTAAACATGACCATTCCGCTGATCTTTCTTGCGCTGGCTTCGGCATTAGCGGGTTTCATTCCGTTTCACGACCTGGTTTCGTCGGACATGAGGCCCTTTGATACGAATACCGACCTGATGATTGCTTTGCCTTCGGTACTTATCGGATTGTTAGGGATTGCAGGTGCCTGGATTTTATATAAAAAGGAAAACGACATTCCGCAAAGAATTACGGCTTTGTTGGGAGGGCTTTATTCGGCAACTTATCACAAGTTTTATATTGACGAGATCTATTTGTTTGTCACGAAGAAGATATTGTTCAACCTTGTTGCCAGGCCCATTGCCTGGTTCGACCGTCATATTGTGGATGGTTTTATGATGGGTATGGGTACGGTGACCGTGAAGGCTTCGGAAAAAATCAGAAAGCTACAGTCGGGAGAATTGCAACAGTATGCTTTTGTGTACGTTGCGGGAGTTATTCTGTTTGTTTTGACCTTTATTTATTATTTGGGCGAATGAAACCGCAAGGGATAGTTTGGGAATATTTTATGAACTTTAAAATAATGTACAAGTGAATATACTGAGTTTGTTTGTATTGGTTCCTGTTTTAACGGTCGTCGGAATCATGTTTACCGGAGGGCTGAAAGGAACAAGGATAGTTGCCGTTGTTGGCATGGGGATTCAATTGCTGCTTGCTGCCTGGCTGGTGTTTTATTACCTTGCGGTGAAAGGTAGTGGCGATTTGAATGAAATGATCTTAGTGTCAGATTATACCTGGTTCCCCAGTTTAAATATTCGTTACACTGTGGGTGTTGATGGTATTTCGGTTTCGCTGATTGCGCTGACGGCCGTGGTGATCTTTGCCGGAGTTTTTGCTTCCTGGGGAATGGACTACCTCCCGCGTGAATTTTTTATCACCCTGATATTGCTGGCAACCGGCGTGTTTGGTTTTTTCATCTCGCTGGACCTGTTTACCCTTTTCCTTTTTTATGAATTGGCTGTAATTCCCATGTATTTATTGATCGGTATTTGGGGAAGCGGCCCGAAGGAAATGGCCGCCATGAAACTGACCCTGATGCTGATGGGTGGTTCCGCCCTGCTACTGGTCGGGTTGTTGGGACTCTATTTCTATTCCGCCCCGGATGGGGGAGCATTTACATTTAACATCCTTGAGCTTGCAAAGGTGCACATGCCTTCCGGCGCCCAACGGTTCTTTTTCCCGCTTACCTTTGTCGGATTTGGTGTGCTGGGGGCGCTTTTCCCGTTTCATACCTGGTCGCCCGACGGCCATGCTTCTGCACCCACAGCCGTTTCGATGCTCCATGCAGGGGTGCTGATGAAACTGGGAGCCTACGGATGTTTCAGGGTTGCCATTTTCCTGATGCCCGAAGCTGCCAGCGAAATGGCCTGGATATTTATCATCCTGACTTCAATCAGTGTTGTTTACGGGGCCTTTGGTGCCATTATGCAAAAAGACTTAAAATACATTAATGCTTATTCATCGGTCAGCCACGTTGGCCTGATCCTCTTTGCCTTGTTGATGATGAATAAAACCGCTGTCAATGGAGCTATTTTACAAATGATCTCTCACGGACTGATGACGGCCCTGTTCTTCGCACTGATCGGCATGATTTACGGGCGTACACATACCCGTAACATTTACGAAATGGGCGGACTGATGAAGGTGATGCCTTTCCTGGGTGTGATGTATCTGTTAGGCGGCCTGGCCTCTCTGGGATTGCCGGGATTCAGCGGCTTTGTTGCGGAGATGACTATCTTTTTCGGTGCTTTCCAGCACCTGGACCTTTTTCATCGTGCTGCCACCATTCTGGTTGTTTCATCCATTGTTGTGACCGCAGTTTATGTTTTAAGGGCGGTTGGTATCTTTATGCTGGGCCAGATAAAAAATAAAGAACACCTCAAACTGCAGGATGCCAAATGGCATGAAAAGCTGAGCACCATTACACTGATGATCGGTATTATCGGCATCGGCGTGTTCCCCTTGTGGTTATCTGATACCATATTGGGCAGCCTGCAACCTTTTATGGACAGACTATCCGCATATTTGCATTGATAATGAATTCTGTAGAATTGAAGAAAATATAATTTTTATAAAATGACCGGATTTCAAACTGTTTTACTCTTGCGTCATGAACTGCTATTGATTTTAGCAGCAGTTGGGATAATTATTTTTGATCTTTTACTTCCCCCGGAAAAGAAGACAAGAATCATCCATTCTTCCACGATACTTTTCGGGGCGGTTTTTCTGTTAAGTTTAATTCCTGTCGAATCAGGAGAATTATTCGGCGGTTCGTTTCAGGAAAACAGACTGACCGGTTTCATGAAAGATATTCTGAACCTGGCGGTGTTTATTATTTTTCTTCAATCGGGAGGTTATTTAAGAAAAAAAGAGAACGCTCATAAAATGGGTGAGTATTTTGCTTTGATAATATTTACTTTAACCGGAATGGACTTTATGATTTCCTCGGGCGATTTTCTGACCTTCTTTATTGGCCTTGAAACGGCCAGTATTCCTGTTGCCGGTTTGGTTGCTTACGATCAGTTTAAGAGCCGTTCCGCCGAAGCCGGCGTCAAACTCATTCTTTTGTCTGCACTTTCTTCCGGCGTGTTGCTTTTTGGCATTTCAATGATTTACGGCGCAACAGGCTCAATCTATTTTACAGATATTGCTCCCGGTATTTCAGCCTCGCCCCTGGTTATTTTGGGATTTATCTTCTTTGTAAGCGGCATGGGATTTAAAATTTCCCTGGTGCCCTTCCACTTGTGGACTGCTGATGTTTACGAAGGAGCGCCGGTAAATGTAACGGCATATTTGTCGGTAGTTTCCAAAGGGGCGGCTGTATTTATTTTTGCGATCATCCTTTTCACGGTCTTTAAAAACATTATACAGGTGTGGGAAAATGTCTTGTATGCACTTGCCGTCCTCACCATGACCATTGGTAACCTGTTTGCCATCCGCCAGGACAACATCAAACGTTTTCTTGCTTTTTCCTCCATAGCCCAGGCAGGTTTTATACTGCTGGGAATTATGGGTACCGGAAGCCTCGGCATGACAACCATCGTGTACTTTTTGCTGATCTATGTTTTTACAAACCTTGCTGCCTTTGGTGTAGCTGCTGCAATTTATGAGGCCTCAGGTGTTGAAACCATTTCCGGTTATAAAGGCCTTTATGCCACCAATCCCAGGTTAAGTCTGGTGATGATGCTTGCTTTGTTTTCTCTGGCAGGTATTCCACCCGTCGCTGGCTTTTTCGGAAAATTTTTCCTCTTCACCTCTGCCGGAAGCCAGGGATATTTTATTTTAATACTGATCGCCGTTGCCAATGCCACTGTGTCGCTCTATTATTATCTGCTTGTGGTGAAGGCCATGTTTATTGATAAAAACGATCAGCCCGTTAGCCATTTCAAAAGTCCGCTAACCATGCGCATTAGTCTTTTGATTTGTTCTCTCGGCATCTTTTTTGTCGGGTTTGCCAGCGGAATATTTGAGTACATTATGTCATTGAGCGGGATGTTGTTTTAACTTTAAAATGTAAATGATGCCATTGAATAAAGGAGGACATACAGAAAAAGATATTGCCGGTGTAAAGTGCCGTGTGGTTGAGGAAAATATCTCAAAAGAAAGAGCCGGTTTTCTGGAGAAGCTATTGACACATAACGGTTTTGAGGTGAAAGTAGAACAGGATCCGGAAAACCAGGATTTATTTACAATAGGTGTAACCGACTTGTTGTTTAACCCGGTGATTTATGTTTACGAATTACGACTCAAAACATTCGACTTGCAAACTGTAACCCCTGCCTACTGGCTGCAAAAGTCATCGGATGGAATAGAAAAAGACAAAGAAGAATATTATTGGGATTTAAACTAAACTAAACTAAAATGAATAATACTGCATTAATTACCGGGGCTTCCAGTGGGATTGGCCTGGAACTGGCCAGAGTGCATGCTGCCCATGGCGACAACCTGGTGTTGGTCGCCAGAAATAAATCCAAGCTTGATGAACTGAAAAAGGAGCTCGAAAAGGAGTACCATATTTTTGTGTTTACGATTAAAAAGGACCTGTCACAGCCCGATGCAGCACAGGAGGTCTATGACGAGATCAACTCGAAAAGCATCCGTATTGACTACTTGATCAACAATGCCGGTTTCGGCGATTTCGGCATGTTCAGCGAAACGAGCTGGGAGAAAGAGTTGCGGATGATCAACCTCAACATTGTTGCGCTGACGCAGTTCACCAAGCTTTACCTGAAGGAAATGCTGGCAAGCGGAAGCGGAAAGATCATGAATGTTTCTTCCACGGCAGCTTTCATGCCGGGTCCAAAAATGGCGGTTTATTTTGCCACCAAGGCCTTTGTCCAGCATTTCAGCGAAGCTGTGGCCAACGAGGTTTCAGGAAGCGGGGTAACTGTTACTGCGCTCTGTCCCGGGGCGACCGAAAGCGGTTTTACGGCTGCAGCCGGGCTGGGTGAAGACAACTTCATTGACAAACAAAAAACCCCCACCTCCCGGGAGGTTGCCGAATACGGTTACAAAACCATGATGAAAGGGAAAACCGTCGCCATCCACGGAATGAAGAATTACCTGATGGCTAATTCGGTGCGCCTGGTACCCAGGGCCCTGGCTGCCAAATCCGTCCGGTTTATGATGGAGAGGTAGGCTTAATTCTGTTTGATTTTTTGGAAATTTGCCAGAAATATACTATTTATCACTACCTGACCGATTAAAAATAATGAAATCTCAAAACGATGCAAATTATTTAACCTCTACCCGCCTGCCAAAGTTCTACGGCGGGCAGGCGAGGTATATTCAAAAATGGGGTCATTTTTTCTATAATAATATATCGCCTACGGCGAAATTCCGCGTAGCGGACAAATTATTGTAGCCCAAATCATAAGAGAATCCCCGTTTCCGCGTAGCGGATAAATAAAAATTTAACCGGATAACAGTGACTATTTATGAAAGCTAAAGAATTTGATAAGAAGTTTGAAGCGGGAGAGGACATCACCGGTTATCTTGACCTTTCGGCCGCAGTAAGGCCCGGCCAGGAAAGCAAAAGGGTGAATGTTGATTTTCCCGTCTGGATGATCAGGTTGCTCGACAAAGAATCCAAGAGACTCGGCGTAACACGCCAGTCGATCATTAAATTCTGGATAGCAGAAAAATTAAAAGAATCGGGCGTTTAATATTTTCATCTTTTTAAAAGGGCTTAATTTCTGAGCTTCGCACCTCTACAGCATCTTCAAAACGGATCATTGCATTGATGAGCCGTACTTTTTGAAAATACTTCAGATCGGCGGGACGGATTTCGGCAGTGATGATTTTTTCGTTTTCCAGCAGCAATTGCCGCATGGTGCCTTTCAGCAAGGGTCTGGCAGGGGTGAGCCAGTCGATCCCGTTAAAAAAGATCACGTTGGCGAAAGAAGTATCGGTGATCAGGCCGTTCCTGACAATCAAAATGTCATCGCAATCCCCTTTTTGTGAGAAAAGTTTTTCCAGT
>JAJRWG010000041.1 GCA_024276895.1 Bacteroidota bacterium | reverse complement strand
ATCGAAAGTTTGATGAAAGCTGAAAACAGGATTGAATGGCCATCCGCAGGCCAAAACACGGTAGATTGATTCCCGCAAGCTCCCCGGCGGACTGTTTCCGCCTTACAAACAAACCTTAAAACCTTGTTTGGAAAGCTTTCTAAATAATTTCCGAAACTCCTTTGCGGTAAGCGTTTAATTAATATTTTTGCTGCTCTGCAAAGCATTTGAGAAATGAGGTTTAAGGTTGGGGATAAAGTAAGTTTTCTGAATGAAAACGGGGGTGGAACCATCACCGCCCTTATTGACCAGCGCTTGGTTAAAATCGAAACCGACGATGGTTTTGAGATGCCTGTGCTGTCATCGGAACTCATTCTGGACCATAGGTACCTGCAGTCAGAAGAACAGACCTTCCTGCCGTCTCCTCCCCCTCTGCCTGTTGCTGAACCTGAGCCGGAAACCGAACCCGAACTGGTTTCGGAGATCAATCCCTGGGGAAACATCAAAGAAGAAAAGGGCATTTACCTTGCTTTTGAACCCCACGAACCGCGATGGGTGCTCACCGGCGACATGGACGTTTTCCTCATCAACCACACCTCCTGCGAAATGTTGTACAGCCTTTTCCTGGAACGAAACGGACACCTGGAAGGCGTGGACTACGGTTCGGTTCCTCCCGGATCGAAAACCGTCATCGACACCATCGGCCGCGACGAAATTGAAAACTGGACAAAAGGTTATGTTCAGGCCCTGCTGCACGAAGACCGTCCTGCAAGAATATATCTGCCTGTCCACGCAAACATCAACATCAGGGCCAGCAGTTTTCTGAAGGAAGGCAGTTACCATCCCAACACCCTGCTGCAAAACAAAGCGCTGATCGTTACCGTCAGCACACTTGCGGCCCTGCAGTCGACAACCGGCACGGAACAGGATGGCAAAAACGACCCACAACTCAACAGCGGAAAGGCTGAAACCGTCAGGGAAAAGCCCTTGATCGACAAGCACCGCACCAACATCGGCACTGCCGTTGTTGACCTGCACATCGGCGAGTTACTCGACAACATTGCCGGACTGAGCAGTCACGACATGTTCAACATTCAAATGGCCTATTTCAGAAAAACACTCGAAAGTGCCATCCTGAACGAATACCATAAAGTAACCTACATCCACGGCGTGGGCAACGGTGTGCTGAAGAATGCCCTGGTCAAAGAAATTGAGGAATACGAGGGCCTTGAAAACAGCATGGCTTCCATCAGTAAGTTTGGTGTGGGCGCCATCGATATTTTAATCAAACCAAGAGAATAAAAACGGACTTTTCCCGTTATAAAAATAACAGATAACCATTTTCAAATATTCAATTATAACCACATCACAATGAAAAAAATAACCTCAATACTTTTTTCCATGCAAACGATGGGGATGTTGATCCTGATCTTTGCAGCTTCCATCGGGGTAGCGACTTTCATCGAGAACGATTATGGCCCCACTGCGGCGAAGGCCGTTGTTTACAACGCAGTCTGGTTTGACATTCTGCTCATCCTGCTGGCAATCAATATGGTTGCCAATGTTTTTATCTACAAAATGTACACGAAAGAAAAATTTACCATTTTTCTTTTTCACATTTCATTTCTGATCGTACTGCTGGGCGCCGGCATTACCCGTTTTATCAGCTACGAAGGAATGATGCACATCCGTGAGGGCGAAACGGTCAACACCATTCTGTCTGACAAGGTTTACATCGAAGTCGAACTGAATGACAACAACCAGACCGTAACTCACTCTGAATCCACCAAATTGTCGATACTGACTTCCACGGCTTACAAGGACAAAGTAAGCATTGGCGACAAGACCTTCCGTTTCAAATCGGTAAAATACGTTCCCAATGCACAGGAAGTGATTACCAATGTGAAAGAAGGCGGCGTACCTTACATCATCGTGGTAGCTTCGCAAGGCAGCAGCGGCAGGCAGACATTCTCAATGAAGCACCAGAACAGGAGCAGGATCGGCTCAGTGATTTTTAATTTTGGTTACAATTTCGATTCAACTGCCGTCAACCTGCGTTACAGCGGCAGCAAGCTTGAGATCAATCCCAAAGACACGATTTACACCATGTCGATGGCCGGTGATGCCAACGACACGCTGCTACCCGGAACATGGTATCCGTTTGAGTTGAGAAAGCTGTACACAATAGGCAGTCTGAACATTGTAATGACTAACTTTTACGCCAGGGGCGGAAAAGATTTCGTTCCAAACCAGGGCGAAGGCACCTATATGGATGCCGTTGTGATTGAGGTCAGTTCGGGAGACAGTAAAAAAATAGTCGGCTTGCGCGGCGGTAAGGGATACGCCGGACAACCCCAACACTTTAGCCTGGACGGAGTCAACTTTAAAATGACTTACGGCTCCAGGGAAATTGTGCTGCCATTTGCGCTAAAACTTAACGATTTTCAACTGGAACACTACCCCGGTTCAAAAAGCCCTTCCTCTTATGCCAGCGAAGTCACACTCATTGACAAGGAAAAGGGTGTTGAGAGACCTTACCGCATTTTCATGAACAACGTGCTCAATTACCGCAGCTACCGTTTTTTCCAGTCATCGTACGACATGGACGAGATGGGTACTGTCCTTTCGGTGAACCATGACTGGTGGGGAACCACATTCACTTATATCGGTTATGCACTGATGGCCCTGGGCATGTTTGCTTCGCTGTTTATCAAATCATCCCGGTTTACCAAACTGGGTGAAAGCCTGCGGCAGAGTATTGCAAAAATCAGAAGCGGCACCGTTGCCCTGGTATTGCTCCTCTCCTTTTCGGGCCTGACGGCTTTCGGTCAGCACACCCATGCCGGTCCGGGAGAAGCCACAGCCGTTGACAAGGAACTGGCCGCCGACTTTGGAAGGCTGTTGGTACAGTCGCACGACGGCAGGTTAAAACCCATCAACACCTTGTCAAGCGAGATACTGCGTAAGCTGGCACGTAAAAACAAAATGTTTGGTATGAATTCCGACCAGGTCCTCCTGGGCATGCTGAGCGATCCGCTGGCCTGGCAGCAGATGCCTGTTATAAAGGTGAAAAACAAAGAAATTCAGAAAATCCTGGGTGTAGACGAAAAATATGCCTCTTACCTTGATTTAATCAACATGGAAAAAGGGAGTTACAAACTCAGCGACTACGTCTCAAAAGCCTATGCCCGTAAGCCCGCACAAAGGGATATGTTTGACAAAGACCTGATCAAGATTGACGAACGGCTGAACATCAGCTACCTGGTTTTCACGGGTGAATTCCTTAAAATACTGCCCAACCCCACCGACAGTCATGCTCCGTGGTTTTCACCAGCATCGCACATGCATGGCTTGTCTGCCGAGGACTCGTCCTTCGTCAGTGCCATCATCCCCAACTTTCTGAACAGCGTCAAGGAGGGCGACCTGGGGATGGCCAAACAGCTGCTCTCAGGCATTGCCGCATACCAAAAGCAATACGGCAGCGACATACTTCCGCCTGAAAGCAAGACCAACATGGAAATCACCTACAATCGCATGATGATCTTCGATAACCTGGGTAAATTATACGGCTTGTTGGGATTGATCATGATCATCCTGGTGTTCATTGACCTGTTCCGGAATTCAAAAACCCTGCGCCTGATAATCAAAGGCATGGTGGTGCTGGTGATCATCGGTTTCGTATTACAAACCGCCGGACTGGGCATCAGGTGGTACATCTCGGGTCATGCCCCCTGGAGCGATGGTTACGAATCGCTGATTTACATTGCCTGGGTAACCCTGCTGGCAGGACTTATTTTCTCCAGGCGCTCCAATATGACCATTGCCGCTACCACCATCCTGACTTCGATCATCCTGATGGTGGCACACCTGAGCTGGATGGATCCCGAGATCACCAACCTGGTTCCGGTACTTAAATCGTACTGGCTTACCATCCATGTTTCCATCATCACGGCCAGCTACGGATTCCTGGCTTTGGGTATGCTGCTTGGTTTCTTCAACCTGTTGCTGATGATCCTTAAGACAAGCAAAAATGCCGAAATGCTGGAGCTGAGGATCAACAACCTGACAGCCATCAACGAAAGGGCGCTGACCATCGGCCTGTACATGCTGACGATCGGCACTTTCCTTGGCGGCGTGTGGGCCAACGAAAGCTGGGGACGTTACTGGGGGTGGGACCCCAAGGAAACCTGGGCTCTTGTCAGTGTGCTGGTGTATTCCTTCATCCTGCACATGCGTTTTATCCCCGGTTTAAAAGGAAACTATGTGCTCAATTTTGCTTCGCTCATCGGTTATTTCTCTATTTTGATGACCTATTTCGGTGTGAATTATTACCTCTCGGGACTGCACTCTTACGCCTCCGGCGACCCGGTGCCTGTACCTGATTTCGTGTATTACACCGTTGCTGTGATCATCGTCATCGCCATTTGGGCTTACGTGAAGGAAAGGAAGTACCTGAGCACAAAAACTTCCGTTCAGGAGGCGGACTAAAATCCGCTTTCCATGAAAGTAACTAATGTTTAGCGGGCTGCCGGGCTGGAGTACACTCCCGTTCCGGCAGCCTTTTTATTACGGGTTTTGCACCGGTCTTGACTTTTACAACTGTCTGTTTACTTTTGTGCTGTGAAAACCTTGTCCGTTATTCTGCTTCTTACTTTTTTATTCCCGGCTGTGCTCAGCCTGAACGGGCAGGAGGTTCCCGTTTACAGTTTTGCTCAATTCGAGCAATTGCTGCAAAAACGAAACGACACCACTTACGTACTGAATTTCTGGGCGACCTGGTGTGTGCCCTGCGTGAAAGAGTTGCCGGACTTTGAAAAGGCCGGAGTCCATTTCAATAACAAAAAGTTCAGGCTGGTGCTCGTCAGCCTCGATTTTAAATCGCAAATCAACAGCAGCCTTATCCCTTTTCTGAAAGCAAAAAAAATCCGTTCGGGAGTCATCCTGCTCAGTGAACCGGATCCCAACAGTTGGATCGACAAGGTGAACAGGAACTGGACAGGTTCCATCCCCATGACCATCATTTACAACCGGGACTTTTACTTTTTCCGCGAAGGCAGCATGAGCTTCAGCGAACTGGAGAATATTCTAACAAAAAACATAATCCCATGAAAAAAATTACCATCCTCTTCGGAGTTTTTATCCTTGCCACGCAACTGGCCTTTGCAGGCGGCTACAAGGTAGGAGACAAAGCCACTGACTTCAGACTGAAAAATGTTGACGGAAAAACGGTTTCACTCAGCGACTATCCTGATGCCAAAGGCTTTGTGGTGATCTTCACCTGCAACCACTGCCCTTTTTCGGTGGCTTACGAAGACCGCATCATCGCCATTGATCAAAAATACAAAGGGCTGGGTTACCCGGTCATTGCCATCAACCCCAACGATTCGACGGTTGCACCTGCAGACTCCTATTCAAAGATGATCGTCAGGGCAGAAGAAAAGGGATTTACCTTTCCCTACCTGATTGACGACAACCAGCAAATGACACTGACTTACGGCGCCACCCGAACCCCGCACGTTTTTCTGCTGGAAAAAACCGGCGACGACCTGATCGTTCGCTACATCGGTGCCATTGACTACAACCACGAGTTCCCTGAAAAAGTGACCAAAAATTACCTCACCAATGCCATCGATGCCTTGTTGGAAGGTAAGACGCCAGACCCCGGTTTTACCAAGGCCATCGGCTGCACGGTTAAGTTTGCGAAGAAGCAGCGCGATTAGCAGTCTGTGAACAAACAAAGCAAGGCGGGAAAATGCAAAATACCGCCCCGTCCCTTGCCTGCCGTCGGCGCCCGGCTCCGGTGTACAACCTGCAACTCATAACCCGTACCCCGCCCGCGGAAGCGCAGCTATGAAGTTCCCCCGCCGACCTTCCTTTTCAAACCCCCATGTTATTTTTCTCTCTTTTTGCATTTTCAAAAAACCACTTTCGTACATTTGTTGACTTAATTTTAATCTTGAAAACACCTCAACAATTATGGCAAAAAGAATAATTGTAACAATGCCCGGGGACGGCATCGGAAAAGCAGTACTTGACGAAACCATCCGCGTGCTTGAAGCAGCGGGTTTCGAAGCGGACTATGTAGAAGGCGACATCGGCTGGGAATTCTGGAAAACAGAAGGCAACCCCCTGCCCGACAGAACAATCGACTTGCTTGAGAAGCACAAAATTGCCCTCTTTGGCGCCATCACTTCCAAGCCCAAAGATGCGGCTTTTGCCGAGCTGGCCCCCGAACTTCAGGCAAAAGGGCTGGTGTACTCCTCCCCCATTGTGGGACTTCGTCAGCACTTCGGACTCGACATTTGCATGCGTCCCTGCCACACCTACAAGGGCAATCCGCTGAACTTCATCCGCCGCACCGCGGACAACGGCTTTGAAGAACCCCTGGTAGATGTGGTCATTTTCCGCCAGAACACCGAAGGGCTTTACGGCGGCGTGGAATGGAGCGATCCGCCACAGCAGGTGTACGACGCGTTGATGACGCATCCCAAATTCGTGAAGAACTTCGGCGACACTCCCAAATCGGAAATTTCGGTTTCCACAAGGATCTTCACAAAACGGGCGACCGAGCGCATCCTGCGTGCCGCTTTTGCGCATGCCAGGCAGTACGGCTACAAATCGGTGACCGTCTGCGAAAAACCCAACGTCATCCGCGAAACATCGGGCATGATGTTCAAGATGGCACAGCAAATCCAGTCTGCTGAATTCCCGGAAATCGAACTCTGGAACACCAATATCGACGCACAAATGATGTGGCTGACCAAAAACCCGGAAGACTACGGCGTGATCGTTGCCGGAAACATGTTTGGTGACATTGTATCCGACGGATTTGCCGGACTTATCGGCGGTTTGGGCTTCGCCTGCTCGGCACAGTTCAATCCCGATACGGGCATCGGCGTTTTCGAACCCACCCACGGATCGGCACCCAAGTACGCCGGCTACGAAGTATCCATTGTCAACCCCATTGCCATGATTGAATCGGCCTGCATGATGCTGGATTTTATCAAAGAAAATAAAATTGCCGCCAAAATCCGCAAAGCCGTTGCGGATGTCATCGCCGAAGGCAAAGTCCGCACTTACGACATGATGAAAATGCGGGGAACCGCTGATGTGGTGAAGAAAGGCGCGGCATCCACGAGCGAAATGGCTGATGCGGTGATTGGAAAGTTGTAAACATTGCTCGCAAAGACGCTAAGGCGCAAAGCTATATGCTACCCTTAAACTTTGCGCCTCTGCGCCCTGGCGAGATAAATAAAAAACCATGAACAAAGAAGTACTAAACCTCTGGCCTGAGCTGAAATGGATTCAGGATGAATATTTGCGGGAAAAGACAGCCAAAACCTGGGACCTGGCGCTGGAGCGCAGCGTGCTTACGCCCGAAGACCTGAACCGCATTCCGTTCACCCTTTTGGCCGGACCCGACTTGAAAGTGACTTTTATGGACCACAAACGCTCGGTGGTACACATCGCCCGCGATGCGGGAAACAAGATCAACGAAATGTACCACGGCGAACT
>JAJRWG010000346.1 GCA_024276895.1 Bacteroidota bacterium | reverse complement strand
TTCCTTTCCCGCTTTTCCTTGTTGCTGTTATACTTTTTCCGGACGTTTTTGTTTCCGGGAATTTTCCGGTGCATGAAGCACGGTTTTGGAAAATATCCTGCAAAGGTAAGCAACTGTTTGATTGGGGCGTTTTGTTGGCTGAATGACAGGGAGTGTCTGTTGTTCATTTCGAGAGGGAAGACCCGCTTTACTGTGGCGTACATGGGGAGATGACAACTTGCCAGCTATCGTTAACTTTCCTAAGATTGATCACAATCCGTCATTAAAAACGGGTTGGTTTTTTCTTGTGGTTTGGAAAAAATTGTTCATCCGGTCTAAAACCTTATTTTTACTTCGATTTTAAAGCCGAATGAAACGACTGATCCCGATTACCGTTATTTTGTTGTGGATGACAACTGTGCAAGCGCAGAACAAGGGTTCTTTTGTTGCGTTAAAGGGAGGGGTGTCCATTCCTGTGGGCGATTACAAGGCAAAGAATCTTGAAAACGGAAGTTTTACACTACCCGGTTTTAATGTTGGTCTCGAAGGCGTCTGGTACTTTAGAAAGTTTGTTGGAGTAGGGGGGCAGTTTGGGTTCAATCTGCATCCGGTGGATGTCAGGGCATTGGGTTACGAAAAAGTCAAGGCCGATCCTTTTCTTATGGACGTAACCATCCGTTCGGAACCCTACCAGGTCATTACCGGTGCTGTGGGCATGTTCGCCAAATGGGATTTTCATCAGGTTTTATCGTTGTCAGGTAAACTGCTTGGTGGGCTCATGGCCGTTAAAACGCCCTATCAACTGTATAAGCCCGAGTACTTTCAAACCGGTCCGGATTATTATGAAATCACTTCTTCCCGAGACATGAACTTTGCCCTGGTCGCAGGGGCGGGTTTAAGAATAAAGGCTTCTTCGTGCATCGCTTTCAGGGTGGGTGGTGAATTTGTGTACAGCAAGATGGTGTTCGGCTTTGTCACGGCATCTGGAACAAGGTACGAGTACCGGAAGATCGGTTTTATCAACACCACGCTCGCATTGCTCATCCTGCTGTAAACCTGATCCTTAAGAACTAATCAATTCATGCTTTTGATTCCTGGGTATGAAAGGCGAAAAATATTATTTACTAGCGGGGATAGTGATTGAGACAGCAAAACATTCTTCACGGATTATTATTTATTAAAGACGGGTTGATTTAAATCATAGAAAAGCTGTGATATATCAATTGGAGGCTGTTATATGTCACAACAATAGGGTTTTAATACGGAGTAGTTTTGTTATTTTTGAAACATTATAAATCAAAAACAATTCATTATGTATAAACCAGTACGTTTTTATTTCGTTTTAACATTCATAGCAGCAGCAATGTTTGCTTTTGTAAGTTGTACAAAGGAAGGTCCGCAAGGCCCTCCCGGCAAAGACGGTGAAGATGGCATTGACGGACAGGATGGGACGGCCACCTGCACTGAATGCCATGACAATTCACAGGTTCAGTTTGCCAAACAAATCCAGTGGTCAGCCTCTGTGCATGCAACCGGCGGAAATTTTGAGAGAAATGATGCAGAATGTGCGGCATGCCACACCAGCCAGGGCTTTTTGCAGCGTATGGCAAATGGCACGCACGAAGCAGATGGTAAGGTGGTAAATCCGAATCCGCCCAATTGCTACACCTGCCATAATATTCATACTACCTACACTGCCGAGGATTATAAGTTTACCTACGCTGATCCGTTTAACTTATGGATAAACGGCCAGCCGGTTGACTTTGGCAACGGCAATCTCTGTGCCAACTGCCACCAGCCGCGCATACCCGACCCTTTACCGGTTGTAGGCGGCGAGGATGTGAATATTACTTCGCCATATTGGGGTGCACACTACGGCACGCAGGCTGCTATTCTTGGCGGATCAGGCGGTTATGAAGTGGGTGGGGGTTATTCCAATTCATTGCACACAAGTGCTGTGACGAATGCCTGTGTAACCTGCCACATGGCCGATCCTTACGGCGTTGAGTCCGGTGGTCACACGATGAAGATGCATTATAGTTACCACGGGCAGGAGAGATTGAATGTGGCCGGTTGTGTTAGCTGTCACAGCGATACTGATGCCCTTACCGATTTGGTTGAAACCACACAATCCGAGATCGGTAATTTGCTGGGTACTTTAGGTACTATTTTGTTGCAACAGGGCTTGATTGATTCCACCGGCCGGGCTGTGCCCGGAACCATGACTGCCGACCAGGCGGGGGCAGTAATGAATTACAACATGGTCAGGAAAGACGGAAGCTTTGGCGTACACAATTTCAAGTACTCGAAGGCATTGATTGAAAACTCAACATCTTCTCTGCAAAAGTAGTTATCGTTATCGTTCTTTTGATGAAAAGAGGCTTCAGACCAGGAGCCTCTTTTTTTTGATCCTGAGGGTAAAATAAATTTGTACTTACAACTTATGATTGGAAATAAAATGAGAGTGTGTCGCTTAACAAATGATTTGACACTACTTTACTATTAGTTTCTCCCTGATTTTCCTTTGCCCTAAATCCACCTCAACAACGTACATCCCCGATTGCAATTGTGAAATGTTGATGCTGTTGTTTACGGTTTCCCCCTGAAATACCAATTGCCCGGTCAGGTTGTAGATGCGGATTTC
>JAJRWG010000345.1 GCA_024276895.1 Bacteroidota bacterium | reverse complement strand
GTTTGCCAGGAAAGTTTCAAAATCAATGCGGTCGGTGGCGGACTTGCGCTTTTTGATGCGTTGGAAACGGGTTTGGGGATCGGCATCAACGGCGATCAGGGTGAAATTGCCCTGCCGTTTCAGGAACTCCACCTCGCCCGGCGTCCGGATGCTTTCGATGACGGCATCCTTGCCGGCAGTCAGTGCCTGTTTGTACAGCTCGCCCACGATGTAGTAGGGGGTGTTTTCCGCACGCAATTCGTTGGCGATGCTGGTCATGCTGTCGCGGTTGACGGGCAGCCCGCGGCGCCTGATTTCCCCAGTCAGAAACTGCCGGACGGAGTAGTGGGCAAAGCCTTTGTTTTTGACAAGGTGCTCAACAATAGTGCCTTTACCCGCGCCCAGCGTCCCGGTGATCCCGATGATTTTCATGCCTGGTTTTTTGTCTTCGTAACGAAAAGTTTTAACGATGATTGCTTTCGGTCTTGATGTCGGTAATCCATTTTTCCATGGAAACAGGTTCGTAGCTGGCCATTTTTTCCAGTAGCTCGCCGATGTTTTCGGACACGATCAGGTTGTCGCGGTGTTCTTTCCTGACAAAACCGTCTTCGACGGCCCGGTCGAAAAACGTCAGCAAACCATCGAAATAATTGTTCACGTTGAGGATGCCGAGGGGTTTGTCGGAAATGCGCAACTGATTGTAAGTAAGGATTTCGGCCAGTTCGTCCAGTGTTCCGAACCCGCCCGGCAGGGCCACAAAGCCATCCGAAAGTTCCGCCATTTTGTGTTTGCGGTCGGCCATGCTGTCCACCACGATCAGCCGGCTGAGGTTGTGGTGCACCACACCCCTGTCCACCAGGTTCCCTGGAATCACTCCCGTTACCCGGCTGCCCTTTTCCAGCAGGGTGTCGGCAAGAATTTTCATCAGACCAACATCGCCGCCGCCGTAAACCAGTT
The DNA here is from genome assembly GCA_024276895.1 of Bacteroidota bacterium. Lineage (GTDB taxonomy): Bacteria > Bacteroidota > Bacteroidia > Bacteroidales > F082 > B6-G9. The sequence continues at coordinate 8,820 of JAJRWG010000345.1, read as the reverse complement.
CGATGTTTTTTTCAGCAAAAAACAAAGCCGTTTCCAGGGCTGCTTTCCTGTAAACATCGTTGTAGCCCATACTTGAGCCGCAAAACACACAAATCGCTGTCATTTGCTTTTAAATTTTTGCAAAAGTAAGGTTTCTGAATAAGTTGAGCTGCTCCTGTTCCGGGGGTGAGTTTTATGAAATTGGTTTTTTGGAGGGGTTGGCAGGTTTAGCCTTTAATTTTTTTGGTTTATGGCTAAAGCCGTGCAGGCTCTTCTGGCTTGCCCCGCCCTGAAGGACGGGGCAAATGATGTAGATCATTTTCCTTACTGCCTGCAAGCTGCTTTTTAAATTCAAACTTTGTCAAAGTCAAAAGCTTTTGTAAACTTGTTCCTGCCCTGAAGGACGGGGCAAATGATGTAAATCATACCCCTTGATGTTTACAAACTGTTTTCTTCAACCCAAACCTTATCAAAATCAAAAACCTTAGTAGCCCGCAATCACAAGCCCCATTTAACCTTATTACCTTATTGCATCGTGAGAAACAGCACCAAACTGTTCCGGTTTCAACCGGCAGATTATCCGATTTTTCTTCGTGAAAAATGCCGTATCCGGGATTAAGAATATTTTTGCAGGTGCAAAGCCGTTCGGAACAAAACAAAATCTCCGCCTGACTTTGACACTGGGGCAGGCTTTTTTCAAAGCTCCGGGAAATAGAAATTCACATTTTCATGCTTGAGAAAAAAGAAACATCCATAAAAAAAGAACCCGAAAAGGCAGTGCTCGTGGGACTTATCACCAGTGCGCAGGACAAGCGCAAGGTAAACGAATACCTCGACGAACTGGCCTTTCTGGTGGAAACCGCCGGCGGGGTTCCCGTGGAGCGGTTCACCCAGTCGCTGGATTTTCCCAATCCCAAAACTTACGTGGGTACGGGCAAATTGGAAGAAATTGCTGCCTACGTGGAAGCCGCGGAAATCGACATGGTGGTTTTCGATGACGAGTTGGGTCCTTCGCAGATCCGCAACCTGGAAAAAGTACTGGAATGTAAAATCCTGGATCGAACCAATCTCATCCTCGACATTTTCGCCAGCCGCGCCCGTACGGCACACGCCAAGGTACAGGTTGAACTGGCCCAGTACCAGTACCTGCTGCCACGACTGACCCGCATGTGGACCCACCTGGAGCGCCAAAAAGGTGGCATCGGCCTGCGCGGGCCGGGGGAGACGGAAATCGAGACCGACCGGCGGATCATCCGCGACAAGATCAGTCTGCTGAAAAAAAAGCTGGTGCAAATCGACAAACAAAAAGCCACCCAGCGGAAAAGTCGCGGAAAAATGATCCGCGTGGCCCTGGTAGGCTACACCAACGTGGGCAAGTCAACGCTGATGAATTTGTTGAGCAAGTCGGACATTTTTGCGGAAAACAAGCTGTTCGCCACCCTCGACACCACCGTCCGCAAGGTGGTCATCGACAACGTGCCCTTCCTGCTTTCCGATACGGTGGGATTTATCCGCAAACTGCCCCACAACCTGGTGGAGTCTTTCAAGTCAACCCTTGACGAAATGCGCGAGTCGGATATCCTGCTGCACGTTGTTGACATTTCGCATCCGGAGTTCGAAGACCACATCAAAACCGTGAACCAGACCCTGGCGGAGATTGGCACCGGACAAAAACCCGTCGTCATGGTTTTCAACAAAATCGATGCGTACACTTTCGTGGAAAAAGAAGAAGACGATTTGACACCCATTGAAAAAGAAAACATCCCGCTGGAAGAACTCAAAAAAAGCTGGATGGCCAAAGACAATCATCCCTGTGTTTTTATTTCGGCCAAAACAAAGGAAAACTACCAACGGCTCAGGGCGCTGCTTTATGAAAACATCCGCGATGTGTACGCAGCAAAGTACCCCTACAACAACTTTTTGTATTAACTTTGTAAACCGATCCAGCAAAAAACCGGTTAAAAATAAGCGTATCAATGGCAAAACATAATTTTCACAGCGAATATGAAAAACCAGGAATGAGTATTGAAATCAAGCTTGACTTGATTTCAATTGCTGAAGAAGGCCTCCACTTTATTTATTCCCCAGCTTTTGACGTCACCGGTTACGGAAAAACAGTGGCCGATGCAAAAAAGTCGTTTGGAGAAAGCATAGAAGAGTTTATCAGGTACACCCTGAATAATGGGACATTTACGTCGGAACTCACAAGCCTTGGCTGGAAAATACAGGGTTCCAAAAAAAACCGGAAGTACACACCACCAGTGCTGGATCAGTTGTTTCAGGAAAAGGATTATCTGACTGAAATTGTCCGTGAAAAAAGCTTTACTAGGTTCAATAAAACTATTACTTTGCCCGCATAACCGTGATGGTGAATTCAGAGAAAATAAAAAACATAACTTTAACGGAATACCATAAATTCCTGGTCAGGGCAGGTTGCCGGAAAATTGGAACAACCGGTGGTCAGGAACACTGGGCACGTACGGATTTGGCGCGCCCGCTTACTTTACAACCGGCAATCACACATGTGCCGTAGTTTATTATCATGCAGCACCTGAGGCACCTGGGGCTCTCGGTTAAAGATTTTTTCATCATTTTAAATGCTTAAAACAAACTGTAGTCAACCGCGATGATTCAACAGATCCTCCTTTCGGTAATTTTCGTTTCCGCTGCAGTTTACCTGTATTTCTACCATCGCGACAAACACCCTCTTCGTTACATTTTCAAACCGCTGACTACCCTGCTGATCATCGGGCTTGCTTTGTTGCAGGACCAGGAGGTTTCCCAAACCTACCGCTACCTCATCGTGGCAGGTCTGGTTTTTTCGCTGACAGGCGATATTTTTCTGGAATTGCCCACCGACCGTTTCATCGCGGGGCTGGTCTAGTTTTTTATTGCCCATCTGTTATACATCATGGCCTTTGCCGGCGATTTCGGGCCTTACCTCGGCTGGGGCTACCTAATCCCCGTACTCATTTACATGGCCGTCGTTTTGAAGATACTTTTACCCCAAACCAAAGAAATGACGGTTCCTGTATTGGCTTACGTGCTGGTTTTGACGGTTTTCATGTGGCAGGCTTCCGGACGGGGCTGGACACTGGCCGGAAACAGTCCGGCGCTGGCGTTATTAGGGGCGGTGCTCTTCGTACTTTCCGACACGATATTGGCCTACAACCGTTTCGTAAAAGCACTTAAATTTGAGCGCTTTTTCACCATGCTGACCTACTGGCTTGCGCAGGTACTGCTGGCCCTCTCAGTGTAGTGAAAACCAAACCGATGCAAAATGATATTTCTCTGGATTACCCTGGCCATTGTTTTTCTTTTCGTACTTTTTTTCTGGCTGATGGTCAGTTCCTTTAAGGTTGTCCGCGAGAAACCCGAGCAAACCCCTTCCGATCATGGCATCGGGTTTGAGGAGGTGCGTTACGAAACCAAGGACGGCAGCCGGCTTTACGCCTGGTGGATTGCCGATAATCCCGATGCGCCAACGCTGATCCTTGTTCACGGTTGGGGCAAAAGTGTGGGGCGCCTCATTCCTTACATCAAAAACCTGTACGGGAACGGCTTCAACATCCTTGCTTTCGATGCACGTAACCACGGCAGCAGCGACGGCAACGGCATTTCTTCCCTGCTTACCTTTGCCGAAGACATTGTTGCAGGCATCCGTTTTGTAACGGAACGAAACCGGAACAGGGATATTTTCCTGCTGGGCATGTCCATCGGAGGAGCTGCTGCCGTTTACGCTGCTGCACGTGCGCCGGAAATCAAAAAAGTGGTTACCGTTGGTGCACCGACCAATCCCGCCGAGGTGATGGGCTACCAATTGAAGAAAAAGCACATCCCTTACTTTCCTTTTATCTGGCTGTTGTTTGAGATCATTCAGCTTAAGATCGGTGTCCGTTTCAGCGAGCTGGCCACCGTAAACAACATCGGCAAAGCGGAGGCGGAGTTTTTGATCATCCACGGAGCGGTGGATAAAGTTGTACCCGTTGATCACGGCAGAAGGATATGTGAGCGGTCAAGGCCCGGAAAAGCCGAACTTTGGGTCGTGCCCGACGGCGGTCATTCCAATTGCCACCACAAACCGGGTTTTTGGGAAAAGGTGAAAAGGTTTTTGAATGAAAGGAATGCTTAGTTTTGAACCAGAAACAGAAAACAGGATGAAACACCGCCACCTTCTCCTCCTTTCCCTGCTCAGCGGACTGCTGCTGGCGGCGTCATGGCCCGAAAAAGGTTTCACCCCGCTCATCTTCGTGGCACTGGTGCCCTTGTTTTTTGTGCAGCAACAGTTGGCCGATCAAAACAAAAGGGGCGTGTTCTGGTACGCCTGGCTGGCTTTTCTTATCTGGAACGTGCTTACCACCTGGTGGATATGGTATTCAACTGACGTGGGAGCCATTTTGGCCTTTGTGCTGAACGCGATGTTTTCGGCTTTCGTTTTTTACATTTTTCACCTGTCCAAAAAGAAGCTTTTCGGCAACAAAAAGGGCTGGGGCATTCTCGTGTTTTACTGGGTCAGCTGGGAGTTTTTCCACATGAACTGGGAACTAACCTGGTCGTGGCTGAACCTGGGTAATGTTTTTTCTTCACAGTACAAGTGGATTCAGTGGTACGAGTACACCGGGGCTTTGGGAGGGACAGTCTGGGTGATCGTGATCAACATTTTTGTGTTCCATGCCGTGAGGTTTTTGCTGAAGAGGGATTTTGGAAGAAAGTTCAGGCTTGTCGTCACAGGAATAGTTGTTTTTACAGTCCTGCCTGTTGCGTACTCCTACTACATGTACAACAACTACCACGAGGCGGAGAATCCCGTCGAAGTAGTGGTCGTTCAGCCCAACAGTGACCCTTACAACGAGCAGTACGATTTGCCGCCACTGCAGTTGCTGGAAAAAAACCTGGCCATGGCCGAAGAAAAGATCACCGACAGCACCCGTTTCGTGGTTTTTCCCGAATCTACCCTTTACGACAGCCGCGGCATCTGGGAAGAACGGCTGGACCGTTCGCCACTCGTCAGGCGTTTGCAGGAATTTATTGCAGCTCATCCACAAATTACACTTGTCATCGGCGCATCCACCTACCGCATGCTGGCAACGGGGGAGAAGAAAACCCATGCCGCCCGCAAATTCAGCAATGCGGACAAGTACTACTACGCTTACAATTCGGCCTTTCAAATGGACAGCTCCGCCGAAATACAGATCCACCACAAATCGAAACTGACGCCGGGGGTGGAAAATATGCCATCGTGGGGAATTTTAAAACCGCTTGAAAACCTTGCGATCGACCTGGGTGGCACCACCGGAAGTTTGAAGACGGAAGAGGTACCGGTGGTTTTCACCAATCTTGAAAACGAAAAAAGCGCTGCCATCATTTGTTACGAATCGGTTTACGGTGAGTTTGTGGTTGAAACCATCCGCAGGGGTGCGGAACTGATCTTTGTGATCACCAACGACGGCTGGTGGGGCAACACCCCCGGCCATCGCCAGCACTTTTTGTTTTCGGTCCTGCGTGCCATCGAAACCCGCCGCAGCATTGCCCGCTCGGCCAACACCGGCATTTCGGCATTCATCAATCAGCGCGGGGACGTCTTCCGGAAAACAGCCTACTGGGTGCCCGCCGTCATCCGCCAAAAAATCAACCTCAACGACAAACAGACTTATTACGTAAAAAACGGCGATTATATCGCACGGGTTTCAGCCTTCCTCAGTGCCCTGATCCTGATCATTTCGTTTGTGCAGGGATATTTAAAGAAAAAACCTCCGGCTAACTCATGATGTCTTTCTTTCCTTACCGTCAAACCGCTTAGCAGTTTTCAAAATGCAATAAACGGTATCAATTTCAGTTTCTTTATTAGATTTTTTTAAGTTTTGGCGAACAAAATATTAGTAATTTTGCCGCAGTATGGAAGACGAAAAATTCAGACAGGAGTTAGACGAGCTGTTCAGGCTTTTTAAAAAGGTGATGGAGACCAGGCCTATGGACGAGGTGCCGGGCGTTAACCAGGCGATGCTCCAGCAATTTCAGTTTTTTTTCAGCAATTACGAAAGCATGAAAGACCAGATTGCCTATCAGCTTCAGGGACAGTTTGGGGATTCGGTAAAACAGATGGTACGGACACTTATTGAGCAATTGCGTGAAGAACTTGGCGATCAAGCGGACTCACCGGCGGTGGAACAGGCCGCTGAAGAGCCGAAAATGGAGATTTCCGGAATCAGCGTTGAAGAGATGCTGAAAAAGATTGACGAAAAGCTCAAAGACCCCAATCTTACTGAAGATCAGATAAACGAGCTGCTTGACCAAAGGGCCATGTACCAATAGTTTACTCAGGCATCGACCGTCACCACACCAACACCGCCACATGTACCTGAACCCCAAAAAGCTGCTCTCGGCTTATCTGAAGAAAAAAAAGCCGCTGGGCATTGCAGCCGACCTTGTCTTTGTTGTACTGGTGATCCTGCTTTTACTGCCTGCCACGCGAACGCCTGTAACGGCATTTTTTATCAGGATGACCTCCTTTCCGCCCTCAACACTCGACAATGAAGAACAGTTCACAGTCAGCCCGCAGGCGATGGCATGGCCGCTTTACGACCTGACAGGCGGGAAAGTCACATTCGAAACCCTCAGCGACAAACCGGTTTTTTTAAATATCTGGGCTACCTGGTGCCCGCCCTGTATTGCGGAATTGCCGGGCATTCAGGATCTTTACAAAGATTACGGAGACAAGGTCAGTTTTGTACTGGTGAGCAACGAAAAGGCTGAAAAGGTCCGGCAGTTTGTTGAAAAATACCAGTACGACAAAGATTTGTTTTATTTATCGGGCATCGTGCCAACGGACTTTTCTACTTCCAGCATCCCCACAACCTACATTATCAGTAAGCACGGCAAGGTCGTCGTCACCAAAAAAGGTGCTGCAAGATGGAACTCGGCAAGTACCCGGGAACTGCTTGATGAATTGTTAAAGCAATAGTCTGGTTAAAATTGCCTTCAAATATTATCTTTGCCATCTGAAAAAAGATTGACATGAAAAAATTACTTTTCCCTCTGATTGCATTTCTCATCTTCGTGATGGCTTCGCAAAGCTACGGGCAGATGCTGAGCGAAAGCGCAAAACGAAAAATTACGGTCGGTGCCGATATCTTCACCGACATCTGGCAGTATTCCATTGACGGGACGTTCCTGCCATCCGGCTTCAAAAACCGGACCATCAACCAGGGTACGAATGTTTTTATCATGTACAATTTAGCGATTGGTGAAACCTTGCACTCGTTTTCCATCGGCGTGGGCATCGGGAACCACAACATGTACTCCAACAGCAGGGTTGAGGATGTGAAGGGCGACTCCATCATCTTTAACCTGATCCCTGATAAAGGACCAGATAAAATCGATTACCGGAGAAGCAAGATCAACCTTACTTACGTTGAACTACCCGTCGAGTTCAAGTTCAGGTTTAAATCGGGATTCAAATTCAGTGCCGGTTTCAAAGCCGGGTACTTGATTGACAGTAAGGAAAAATACGTGGGCACACGTCCCGACGGCACCTGGGAAAAAGTAAAGAACAAAGACATCAATTACCTTCAGGACTTTGCCTTTGGCGCCACCCTGCGTGTGGGATATAAATTCATTACCGCCTTTGGGTACTACCAGATCACCAAAGTTTTCGAGGTCAGCCGCGGGCCTGAACTCAGCCCCTTTTCGGTGGGGATCACGATCACTCCTTTTTAAACCGTTGTTTCAGAACGGATAACGAAGAGATTGAATTCCCAGTTGACGGTTGTCAAAAAAGGGGATCGTCAGTTTTCGTTGTACACAACGTTCATCAGTACTTTTCCCACAATTTCAAGGCTTTGTTTGTTAATTTGCTCCATGTTGTCGGACGTGGTGTGCCAGTGCTCGAAGAAGCTGTGGTTGCTGCTTTCGGGATCAATGTGGATGATATCGATGGAAGGGATGTTGGCATAGCGGTTGACAAAAATATGATCGTCGTTGATGGCGCCGGTATTTTGGTTGACAAAAACACTGCCGTATCCCAGGTTGAGGGCTGAGTACCAAACCAAATCAACCACATAACGGGCGTATTTTCGCGAGAAGTACTCTTTGGGAAAGGTAGGGTTTTTTGCCCCCACCATGTCCAGGAGGATGCCGTAAGCCGCCTGGTAACCGTAAACATGGGGGTTTTTTGACCAGTATTGCGAGCCCAGTCCCCAATATTTATCGTCATAGATTTCCAGATCGGAGGGTGGCCCCCAGTCTTCCAGGTCGAACAGGACGATGTCCACACCTACTTCGGGTTGTTGCTGCTGAAAGTGCCGTGCCATTTCCAGCAGTATCCCCACGCCGCTGGCGCCGTCGTTGGCAGCATCGATGGGGGTGCGTCTTTTTTCCGGGTCGGGGTCATGGTCGGCAAAAGGCCGGGCATCCCAGTGCGACATGAGCAGCACCCTTTTTTTCTTTTCGGGAGCGAAGCTGGCGATGATGTTCTTCCCGTTCCGAACCTCTTCGTCGTAAGTCCTTGTCCTGAATGCCTGGCCAATGACCGTGTCGCTGTAGGCACTCAGTTTTTTCACCAGCCAGCCGGCACAGGCTTCGTGGGCCGGTGTTCCCGGAACGCGCGGGCCGAAGTCAACCTGTTGTTTCACAAAAGCGTAGGCCGAATCAGCGCTGAAACCTGGAACCACCACGGTTTTTTTCTCTTTTGGTTTTGCTTTCTTCGATTTGCCTTTTTGCTCGCAGGAGGAAAAAATGAAGAAAGATGTTGCCAGAATGGAGATTAAGATGTATTTCATCAGTTTATTTTTTAAAGTCGTCAGACCACTGAACTAAGATATTTCAATTTTATTTCATTTCTCG
>JAJRWG010000344.1 GCA_024276895.1 Bacteroidota bacterium | reverse complement strand
GAAGAGTTGTCGATAACGGTTGTTCCTGCCTTTGCAAAACGTGGAGCCCATTCACGCGACACTGCAGCGCCTGCCGAGAAAATGGCAATTTGCGGCTTTCGGGCAACAGCTTCTTCCAACGAAATAACCGTGTGTTCCTCCCCCTGAAAACGGATACTTTCTCCGACGGAACGGCCCGAAGCCACCGCCAGCAGTTCGGTAAGGGGGAAAGCCCTTTCCTCCAGCACTTTCAACATCTCCCTGCCCACCAGTCCGGTGGCACCAACTACAGCTATTCTCATTTTTTTAGTACATTTACTTGCTGTTTTGCAAGGTTGCAAAAGTATTAATTTAAACAATTGTTTTGCCTGTTTTTGATAACGCATAGGGATGCAAACAACTATTAAAAGAAAAAGACAATAACCAAAGATTGCAGGATTGTAAAGAAGCGAATTTCTTTTAGAATTTTCTCTGAAATTACGATAATGAGGATAGAAAGTCATTTTAGCGAAATCAGAAAAATAATTAATGCTGCAAAAGCAAGGGCCTTTCGCTTTGTGAACGCAGAGCTAATTAGTCTTTACTGGGACATTGGAAAATACATAAGCGAGAGAATAAACAGTTCGGAATGGGGCAAAAGTGTTGTAAACAATTTGTCTGATTATTTGAAAAAAACGGAATCGGATTTGAAAGGTTTTTCTTCGCAAAATTTGTGGAGAATGAAACAATTTTACGAAACCTATTGTCAAAATGAGAAACTCTCACCACTGGTGAGAGAAATACACCCAACTGCAGATAAAGTGTTTAAAGATAATTATGTTTTGGATTTTCTGGAACTTCCCCAAAAATATTCTGAAAAAAGCTTACGAAAAGCGATCATTGAAAATTACAGACTTTAAACCTGAGTATTTGGGTAAAATGGAGTTTTATCTTGAAGCATTGGACAGACATGTTAAAAAAGAACACGAGAAACCAAGTGTCGGGATCATTCTTTGTAAAAGTAAAGACAAGAAAATCGTTGAATATGCATTGAGTAGAAGTGTTTCACCAGCTTTGGTTTCAGAATATCAGACAAAACTGTTCGACAAAAAATTACTCGAACGTAAATAGGATGAGTTTTTTAGATTGGCAGAAACAAACTGAGAAACACTCCGCGGAGGATAAACCGCAAAACACTGAGAAATGCTCTGCAAAACAAAAAACGAATCTCCGGCTAACCGAACTGCTTGATTTTACCGGGCATTCGTTCCGTTGTTTGTTGTTCTTTACCAATTGTCCTGTAAACAATGAAGGCAGCTGAACAGAAATATTTTGACCAAATTAACCTGGCCGTATGGAAAAATTTGCACAGAAATACGGCCTTTCGCAGTTTGTTCCTTGTTTTGGTCTTTTATGGATTCTCAATGCTTCTAAACGCCCAGGTTTCAGACGACTTCAACGACGGCGACTTTACCCAAAACCCTTCGTGGACGGGCTCGGTAAACCTTTTTAAAGTTAACACGAGCAAGCAGCTGCAGCTGAACGACAACCAGCCCGGTGAGGCGTATCTGGCCACTGCAAACACAATGGCCCTCAACACCGAATGGCGCTTCTGGGTGAAGATTTCTTTCAGCCCTTCGGGCAACAACAACGCGCGGATTTACCTGCTGAGCGACAAACCCGACTTCGATCAGCAGTTGAACGGTTATTTTCTTCAGCTGGGCGAAGCCGGCGGCAACGATGCCGTTGAGCTTTTCAGACAACGTGGGACGGAAACCCTTTCGGTTTGCAGGGGAGCGGATGGCCTGATTGCTTCTTCCTTTACATTGCGCATTAAAGTTATCAGGGATGCGGAAGGCTACTGGCAGGTGTTTGCCGACCCGGCCGGCGGGGAGAATTTTACACTTCAGTGCGAGGGCACAGACAACACCCACAAAGCAACGGCTTTCCTCGGTTTTTACTGCAAGTACACCGTCAGCAACAGCAGCAAGTTTTATTTCGACGACGTTTATGCCGGTGAAATTATTGTGGACAACGAACCGCCGGTTTTGTTGTCCCTTGGGGTTGAATCCGAAAATTCGCTTTCGCTGTTTTTTAACGAGCCGCTGGACAAAACAACCGCCGAACAAACCGCAAACTACCTGGTCAGTCAGGAAATTGGCAATCCTGCGACGGCCCTGCTTGCTGACCCGGCCAAAGCCGGGCTGGTGTTTGACAAGCCTTTCACCAACGGGCAAAATTATCTCCTCTTCGTTTCGGGTGTGCAGGACCTTGCCGGCAACACCATGGAAAGTACCGAAATCCCTTTTTCGTTTTACCGCCCGCAGCCTTTTGACGTGGTCTTCAACGAAATCATGGCCGACCCCACGCCGGTGGTGGGGCTACCCGACCGGGAGTACCTGGAACTTTTCAACCGGACCGGCAACATCATCGACCTGAATGGCTGGACGCTGACCATCGGCTCGTCGGTCAAACAGTTTGAAACGGTTACCATCGCGCCGGGCGCTTACCTCATCCTTGCCGATGAAGATGCTGAGGCACTACTGGGGAATTACGGCCCTTTTTACGGTTTCGGCAGTTTTACACTGAGCAATGCCGGGCAGTCGCTGCTGTTGCGCGATGCGGACGGGGTACTTGTTTCAGCCGTGAGCTACAGCGACAGCTGGTACAACGACCCTGACAAATCCGACGGCGGCTGGTCGCTGGAACAGATCAACCCCGGGAATATTTGTTCGGGTGCCGAAAACTGGAAGGCCTCCACCGACCCGCGGGGCGGAAGTCCCGGCACGCTGAATGCCGTTTCGGACGAGCAGGTTTTCCTGCCTGCACTTTCCCGCCTTGAAATGCCCGGCAGCAACAGCCTGAGCCTGTTTTTTAGTCAGCGGATGGATGCCGGAAGTTTGTCCGATTTGTCGGCTTACACCGTTGACCAGTCCGTGGGAGCACCTGCAGAAGCCCTGACTTTTGAAGAGGAACCGGAAAAAGTTCAGTTGCTTTTTGCAAAGGATTTTGAAGAAGGAAAAATTTACGAACTGACCGTCAGCAAACAGATAGAAAATTGTAACGGGCTGCAACCGGCCGGCGATACGGTGATCGCCTTCGGCCTTCCGGCAGCAATCGGGCCGGGCGATGTGTTGATCAACGAAGTCCTGTTCAATCCCTGGACCGGCGGTGCGGATTACGTGGAGGTTTACAATTTTTCAGGCAAAGTCCTTGACCTGCAAAGCCTGCAGCTGGGCACGGTGAAAAACAGTCCGCCCAACCCACCCGACACTGCTTTTTACCGGCTCACGGACAAACAACGGCTTTTCATCCCCGGGGAGTACCTGGTCTTGACTTCCTCGCCGGCAGACGTTAAAGCGCAGTACTTCACATCCAATCCCGCGGGTTTCCTGGAAGTCAGTCCTTACCCGGCCTACAACAACGACCGGGGTACGGTGTTGTTGTTTGCCCCTTCGGGGATGGTGGACGCCTTCGATTACGCGGAAGACATGCACTACCCGCTGCTGAATTATGTGGATGGGGTTTCTTTGGAGCGTACCCGTTTCGACTCGCCCACCGGCGACAGGAACAACTGGCACTCGGCTGCCGAAAGCGTTGGGTTCGGCACACCGGCTTATCAAAATTCACAATTCATACCCGATGAAAGTAAAGCCGGTGAGATTACCATCCAGCCCGAAATATTTTCACCCGACAACGACGGCTACAACGATCTGATCGGCATCCGCTACAATTTTTCACAGGCCGGTTGCGTGATGAATGTCAGCATCTTTGACGCCACAGGCCAGCTTGTCCGCAAACTGGTAAACAACGCGTACCTGGGCGCCTCGGGGGTGGTGAACTGGGACGGCATCCGCGACGACAACACCAAAGCCCCGGTCGGGATTTACGTTTTTTATATCGAGGTTTTCGACCTGGACGGTAATGTTAAAAAGTATAAAAAGGTGGGAGTACTCGCTTCCAAATTGTAAGCAATGGAAAAAGAACAGCTTGCGTTTCATACTTTTCAACTAAGTTTGTAAACATGAAAATCAAAGCAATTGTGCCCAACGGGATTACATCGACGGTACAGATGGGGCTGGCAATGATAAATAAAGCTACGGACGGATTCCATTCCAGAATTTTACACAGTCGTGAAATAAATGAACTGGCGGGAAAATACTTCACTCAACGAGAGTAATTGCTTCCGTAAACTTATTAAATTTGCCAAAACTTTTGGCAAGGT
>JAJRWG010000040.1 GCA_024276895.1 Bacteroidota bacterium | reverse complement strand
GGGTAGAAGACGAAATAAAACAACTTATCAGGAAACTAGTGCTGCCTAAACGACCACCCGGAAGAAGTTATCCAAGGAAAACGAAGATTGGAAAATACAGGAAATATAAATGTTTTATTGAGTAATGTTAGTGCCATTGCTTTTGTAAGGGGTGCAGGGGTAGGTTATAAAAAACAATATCATTTATTTGCTGATATTTCCTTTTCAAAACTAAAGTTGTGTTTTATAAATTAAGTAGTTAGTCTATACTCAGAAATTCAAAAAATGAATGAATTTTTTAATTTGACCCACCCCTTACCCCTCCGGCGGAGGGGATTTAATGGAATTCATTTTTTGAATTTTCAATATATCCCAGGTTTACTATTAGCACTGATTAGTAAAAATGATGCATGCTATTTCGTTTCCAACGATAAGCTTTAATTACAAATTTCTAATTGATCTAATTGTCCTAAATAAATCCTAAATCATAATTTCTAAACTTAAATCATAAGAATTGAACGTTTTGGATTTAGTCATTATTAATTTTTTAGAGCAATTAGACATTAGATAATCAGGTCAATTCTGATTCATTATTGGTTCACAAAAACCGACTATATAAACTTGACTAACAGTAGTATCTTTTATCCTAGTTTTGCATTTTAAATTAATGAAAAATGTCATGGAACTGAATGAATTCAGAAAGGCTGTTCTTGCAGGTATTCCTGATGAATTGCCGCTGCCAAAACGTTACGACAAAAGTGTCAGCCATGCACCCCGGCGCAAAGACATCCTCACGCAAAAAGAAAAACAACTGGCTGTGGAAAACGCACTCCGCTATTTTCAGCCAAAGCACCACGAGGTACTCGCCAAAGAATTTGCCGAAGAGTTGAAAACCTACGGACGCATTTACATGTACCGTTTCCGCCCCGATTACAAAATAGAAGCCCGGCCTGTTGACCACTATCCACACAAGTCGAAACAGGCGGCTGCCATCATGCTGATGATCCAGAACAACCTGGATTATGCTGTGGCCCAGCACCCCCACGAACTCATCACTTACGGTGGTAACGGGGCTGTCTTTCAAAACTGGGCGCAGTACCTGCTTACCATGCAGTACCTGGCTACCATGACCGACGAACAAACGCTGGTCATGTACTCGGGGCATCCCATGGGGCTTTTTCCATCACACAAAGATGCTCCGCGCGTGGTGGTAACCAATGGTATGGTTATCCCGAATTACTCCAGCCAGGACGACTGGGAACGCATGAATGCCCTTGGTGTTTCGCAGTACGGCCAAATGACTGCCGGTTCATACATGTACATCGGCCCGCAGGGTATTGTACACGGGACAACCATCACGGTGATGAATGCCGCCAGGAAAATAGCCAAAGCCGGGGAAGACCCCTTTGCCGGTAAGTTGTTTGTTACTTCCGGTCTGGGAGGCATGTCGGGTGCACAGCCCAAAGCCGCCAACATTGCAGGGCTGGTGTCGGTCACTGCCGAAGTTAATCAATCGGCAACCCTCAAGCGGCACGGACAGGGCTGGGTTGACGAAGTTATCAGCGACCAGGACGAATTGGTTAACCGGGTAAAAAAAGCAAAAGCTGCCAAAGAAACCGTCTCCATCGCTTATGACGGCAACATTGTGGATGTGTGGGAAAAATTTGACGAGGAGCAAATCCATGTGGACATGGGTTCCGACCAAACCTCACTGCACAATCCCTGGGCGGGTGGTTACTACCCTGCCGGGCTGACTTACGAAGCGGCAAACAGTATGATGGCCGAAGAACCTGAATTATTTAAAGAAAAGGTCAGGGAAAGCCTCAGGCGCCAGGCGGCAGCCATCAACAAACACACTGCCAGGGGTACCTACTTTTTCGATTACGGAAATGCTTTCCTCCTAGAAGCCTCCAGGGCCGGCGCCGATGTGATGGCACCCGACGGCGTCAGTTTCAGGTACCCTTCCTACGTTCAGGACATTATGGGGCCCTTGTTTTTCGATTACGGCTTCGGCCCTTTCCGGTGGGTGTGCACTTCCGGTGATCCCAAAGACCTGGAAATGACAGACAGCATCGCCACAACGGTGCTGGAAAATTTAATGAAGGTCTCACCCGAAACCATCCAAGGTCAGATGGCTGACAACGTGAAATGGATCAAAGGTGCCCGGGAAAACAGGCTGGTAGTGGGTTCACAGGCACGTATTCTGTATGCCGATGCCGATGGTAGGATTCAGATTGCATCCGCTTTCAACAAGGCTATCGGCGATGGAAGAATATCGGCACCGGTTGTTCTGGGACGCGATCATCACGATGTTTCCGGGACTGATTCGCCATTCCGCGAAACTTCAAATATTTACGACGGCTCGGCCTTTACTGCCGACATGGCCATCCAGAACGTCATCGGCGACGCTTTCCGGGGAGCGACCTGGGTTTCCATCCACAACGGCGGAGGTGTCGGCTGGGGCGAAGTCATCAACGGCGGTTTTGGCATGTTGCTGGACGGCAGCGACGATGCAGAAAGAAGGCTGAAGTCCATGCTTTTCTGGGATGTGAACAACGGCATCTCGCGCAGGGGGTGGGCACGCAACGAAGGCGCCATCTTTGCCATTAAAAGGGCGATGGAAAACAACCCCGGACTGAAGGTGACCCTCCCCAACAAGGTTGCCGGAGGCTTTACCGAAGGCCTTTTTTAACTCCTGTAAAAAAGGCACTCCACAAAACGGACTGCCTTTTTTTCAAGCCAGCGTTTATCTGACGCTCACTTTCTTAGCAAACGAATATCCGCCTGCCCGCACATTGAGGATGTAAAGGCCGGCTCGCAGGTTAGCGGTGTTCAGGGTAAAATGCTTTGTGCCTGCCGAAGATTTCCCGGCATTTTCAACAAACACTTTTTTCCCGCTGATGTCGAACAGTTCAACGGTTACTCCGGTATTTTCCCGAAGCTCAAAACTCACATTCAGGAAGTCGGTGGCCGGATTGGGATAAACATTCACGTCGGTAAAGGCGGCAATCTCGTTAACACCCACAAAGTAGTAGCTGAATTCGTTGCGCTCGTGCGAGCCAAAGCTTCCGCCTTCAAAAGCAATATCGTTGTTCCCGTAAATCACGGCGTAGTACTCCGTTCCGTTGTTGCCTGCATCGTAAATAACAAATTCGTAACAGTCGCCATTATTAGTTTCAAGCGGGATGATTTTTTTCCGTGAACAAGTCCGCAACAACAATCGCGCTGAGCAAAGGGTGCCGGAAAATGTGGTTGAGCCTTCAGAATTTTTAACAAACCGGTTTTACAGAAACCACTAACTTTGCACCAAATAGTAAGGATGGATTAACCATATCGGAAACGGATCAAATCAGGATAATAAATTGAAAAAAACGATACTCACTTTTGCACTTGTTTTAATGGCAGCCATTACCGTGCATGCCCAGGACCTTTATTTGAGTTGGGAAGGTAAGAAGCTGGACTCGGTAAAAACCATCTGGGGTGAACCCAAAGCAGACGAGTTTGTTTTCAGTGCCATGGTACACAATGCAACAGCAACTAGCATGCTGATAAAAGTACGCCGGACGGAGGTTTCGGTTTTGGACAGTACTACAAATTATATTTACTGGGGTACAACTTATCCATCCGATGTTGACGAGCCTGACAGCACGGTGTTTGTCCTTGCATCCGGCAGCACCGACACATCCTGGTTTTCAGCCTACTACAACCCAAATAATAAAATTGGTACTTCACTGGTAGAATACACCTTCTTTAATGTCAACAACGAAGAACAAAACGTTAAGATTCTTGTGAAGTACTGGGCATCCCCCGAAGGGGTTTCAGATCACCCCTTTAGTGCCGGGAATTTTTCCAATATTTACCCAAATCCGGCAAGCCGGACAGTCAGCATTGATTACTCTCTTTCACCGGCGGCTCAGCTGGCACAACTCAAGATTTTCAATCTCTTCGGCAATGTTGTCAAAGAAGCAAGGCTTGAACGCGGTGCAGGAAAATTATCAGTAAACATTTCTGATCTGAAAGGAGGCATTTATTTTTATGCCATCATTGTTAACGGCCATGTTTTGAAAACAAAAAAACTGATCATTCAGCATTAAATTATATTTCGGTACAAAATTTGCAGGGATTTGAATGTTACTAACAAAGTAAAATTTTAGCCATGAAAAAAACACTACTCATATTTGCTACCATCTTTTTGGCTGTAGCTTCAGTGAATGCACAGGGTCTGTACCTTAGTTGGGAAGGAAAAACCTTAGGTGAAACGATTACCGTGTGGGGAGAACCCGGCGATACCGAAATTGAATTTCATGCAGTGGTACACAACACTACCGACAACGCGATAAATGTTAAAGTACGCAGAACTCAAATCGAAGTGATTGACGGCACCCAAAACCAGATTTACTGGGG
>JAJRWG010000039.1 GCA_024276895.1 Bacteroidota bacterium | reverse complement strand
TGTGATGAATTCCAGCCCCAGGTTTTGGCGGTAGATTTGCAGGGATTCGTTAAAGTTTTCTGTTAACCGGATGGGATGTCCGTAAGTTTTCACCAGATTTTTAAGATCATCGAAATTGTTAACCCCGTGAATCTTATCACCGAAAAGGTAGATCAGTCCCCAGAAAACCAGCGCCAGCGAAACCCAGAGCACGGTGTACCAGAATGCTTCGCGGAAGCCCACTTCGTGACTTTTCCTGTTGAAGACACCGAGGTCGAGAAAAAGCAGAAACAGGACCAGCAGCAGAAAACAGGCCAGGACAACAATCTCGTGCAGGTGCATCTGTTTTTGGGGTTTTGGTTTTGGAAGAAGCAAAAGTAAGCAATACATGAAAATGATTGTTTCAGGGAAGTCGATTTCAGTCTCAGCCCGCCGCATGCAGCTTTCGTTTCGCGGACTTTGTCCACCAAACCGGCAAACAGGCTATTTTTTCCGGGCCGAATGAAAATTAGAATTATTTTTATCGAAAAATTATCCGGCTGGAAATTGATTCGAGAACCGGTACAAACATTTATCAATCAACAAACTAATTTTTATGAAAACCGACTATTTTGCCCACGGGACCGCAGTGATTGACGAGGGCTGTAAAATCGGGGCCGGTACCAAGATATGGCACTTCACCCACATTATGCCCGATTGCGAACTGGGCGACGGCTGCAACATCGGACAAAACGTGGTGGTTTCCCCCGGCGTCAAACTGGGCAAAAACGTGAAAGTGCAAAACAATGTTTCCATTTACACGGGCGTTATTTGCGAGGACGATGTTTTTCTGGGGCCTTCCATGGTGTTCACCACTGTGGTCAACCCGCGCAGTGCTGTCATCCGCAAAGGACAGTACACCCGGACACTGGTAAAAAAGGGCGCCAGCATCGGGGCCAACGCCACCATTGTTTGCGGTCACGACATCGGCGAGTTTGCCTTCATCGGCGCCGGCGCCGTGGTCACCAAAGAAGTGCCGGCCTACGCCCTAGTGGTGGGCAATCCCGCGCGCCAGGTGGGCTGGATGAGCGAGTACGGCCACCGCCTGCATTTTGACGATAACGGGATCGCGGTTTGTCCCGAGAGCAAAGAAACCTACAAACTGGAAAACAACCGGGTACAAAAAATCAGCAAATGAAAATACTGGTAACAGGAGGCACGGGCTACATCGGCTCCCACACCGTTGTGTAGTTGCAAAACAAGGGATTTGAAGTGGTGATCGTGGACGCCCTTTTCAACTCCAATGCCGAAATCGCGGACAAGATCGAATTGATTACCGGCATCCGGCCCAAACTGGAGATCTTTGATCTCTGCGACGCAGATAAGTCGGCTGATTTTTTCCGGCGGCACAACGACCTGAAAGGTGTTATCCACTTTGCCGCGCACAAAGCCGTGGGCGAGTCGGTGGAAAAGCCGTTGATGTACTACCGCAATAACCTTGTTTCGCTGATCAACATACTGGAGGGCATGACTGACAACGACATTCCCAATATTGTTTTTTCGTCGTCGTGCACGGTTTACGGCCAGCCCGACGAACTGCCCGTTTCGGAAAAAGCGCCCATCAAAAAAGCGGAATCACCCTACGGCAACACCAAGCAAATCTCGGAGGAGATCATTTCCGACACTATTCTTGCAACCGAACTGCGGGGCATCGCTTTGCGTTACTTCAACCCCATCGGGGCCCACGAAAGCGCGCTCATCGGCGAACTGCCCATCGGGGTGCCCAACAACCTGGTTCCTTTCATCACCCAGACAGCCATCGGGATCAGGGAACAAATCAGGGTTTTCGGCGACGACTACAATACCCCTGACGGGACGGCCATCCGCGATTACATCCACGTTGTGGACCTTGCCAAAGCCCATGTGGTTGCCATCGACAGGATGATCAACGGCAAGATGAAAAAGGATTTCGAAGTGTTTAACCTGGGGACAGGCATCGGCTATTCGGTGCTCGACGTGATCCGTGCTTTCGAAAGGGTGTCCGGCATGAAACCGAACTACAAGATCGTCGGCCGGCGTGAAGGCGACGTGGAAAAAGTATGGGCCAACCCCGACTTTTCGAACCGGGAACTGGGCTGGAAAGCCGAGCAAGGACTGGACGAAATGGTGGCCTCTGCCTGGAAATGGGAGCAGGCAATCAGAAAAAAGTAAGGCAACCGGCGGCTTAATCCATCGGTTTAATCTGAAAACATTAAACAATGAAAAAAATACTCATCACCGGCGCTGCCGGATTTATCGGTTCGCACGTGGCGCGGCTGTTCGTGAACAAGTATCCCGACTACCACATTTACAACCTGGACAAGCTGACTTACGCTGGCAACCTGGAAAATCTGAAGGACATTGAGCACAAACCCAACTACACCTTTATAAAAGGAGACATCGTTGACGGCAATTTCATGCTTGAGCTTTTCAAGCAGCACCGTTTTGATGCCGTCATTCACCTGGCCGCCGAATCGCACGTTGACCGCTCCATTGACAAGCCGATGGAATTTATTATGACCAACATTGTGGGAACGGTCAACCTGCTGAATGCTGCCAAGGCTGTCTGGGACGGGCAATACAAAGGCAAACGTTTTTACCATGTTTCCACTGACGAGGTTTACGGCTCGCTGGGCGAGGAAGGCTACTTCTACGAGGACACGGCTTACGACCCCCACAGTCCCTACTCGGCGTCCAAGGCCAGTTCCGACCACCTGGTGAGGGCTTACCACGACACTTACGGCCTGCCTGTCATCATTTCCAACTGTTCCAATAATTACGGGCCCAACCAGTTTCCCGAGAAACTGATCCCGTTGTTCATCAACAACATCTGCAACAACAAACCGCTGCCGGTGTACGGAAAGGGCGAAAATGTACGCGACTGGCTGTACGTGGTTGACCATGCCCAGGCCATCGACGTGATCTTTCACGGGGGTGAAAACGGCGAAACCTTCAACATCGGCGGCCATAACGAATGGAAAAACATCGACCTGATCAGGGTGCTGATCCGTGTGGTGGACCGCAAGCTGGGACGCGCCCCCGGCACCTCCGACAAACTGATCACTTTTGTAACCGACCGCGCCGGCCACGACCTGCGCTATGCCATCGACTCCACCAAACTGCAGCAAAAGCTGGGATGGAAACCTTCTTTGCAGTTTGAAAAGGGCATCGAACTGACCGTTGACTGGTACCTGAACAATCAGGAGTGGCTGGAAAGTGTGACATCGGGAAATTACCAGAAATATTACGAAGAAATGTACGGGAACAGGTAGCCTTTCGACTCAGTCTTTTTTTGATGCCGGTTTCTTTTCTTTTTCATTCAGTTCACCCTGCATCCTACTGAGCTTTGCCAATACCTTTTCGTAGATCATTTCCATATTTCCGGGATTGGTGCTGTAGTAATTCAGGTTTTCGTTAAGGATGTGGGCCGTGATGCCGTATTTAGTAAAAACCTGGTCGTACGCATGTTCACGGAAATCTTTTTGTTCAATCCGGTGGGTCCGGCGGTAGGTCAGTGCACCTTCGATCAGTTGTACATCCGTCAGAATGTCAATCATTTCCTGCTCGCTGAGCAGTTTTTCAGGCGGTACGGCGGTTGGTTTGTTTTCGTGGTAACACGAAAAGAGCAGGGGCAGCAGCAGGCCAAAAAGCAATCTGAGATTCATCATTTAATTCCCCACCTCCGATAAAAACTTGATGCGCATCAGGCGTACTTCTTCTTCCGAATATTCCGACTCGCCCAGTTCGGCAAGGGCATCTTCAATGGAATCGGTTTCGGCTTCATGGAAGTAATTGTAAATGTCTTCCTGATGGTATTCGTCCACAAATTCATCAATGTAATAATTGATGTCCAGGCGTGTACCCGAGGAAACGACCCGTTCGATTTCGGTGAGCAGTTCGCTCAGGGTCAGATTCTTTGCATAGGCAATATCTTTCAGGGGGAGCTTTCGGTCAATACTTTTGATGATGTAAACCTTCAGTCCGGACTTATTTACCACCGATTTGATGACCATGTCGTTGGGACGTGTGATGTCATTTTCTTCAACATACTCTTTAATGACTTCCAGGAAGGGTTCACCGTATTTTTCGGCTTTGCCCCGGCCTACACCCACAATCTGCGTAAGTTCTACTTTGGTGATGGGGTACTGGATGGCCATGTCCTCAAGGGAGGGGTCCTGGAAGATGACGAAAGGTGGCAGGTTTTCCTCATGCGAGATTTCTTTTCTCAGGTCTTTCAAAATAGCAAATAAGGTGGGGTCTGCACCGCTTGTTTTTTTGCCTCCGCCAGTGGTAACAATGTCTTCGTCCCCGCTGCTGCTGTAGTCATGATCTTTTGCAATCATAATACTGTAAGGGTTTTCGATGAATGCTTTGCTGTTTTCCGTTAATTTGAGAATGCCGTAATTCTCAATTTCTTTGGTGATAAGTTTATGGATCAGTCCCTGACGGATGACTGTATTCCAGTATCTTGAATCGTGACGGCTGCCGATACCGAAAACATCGAGCTTGTCAAGTTTGATGGCCTTGATGTCGCCGCTTTTGTGGCCGGCAAGGATATCGGCAATAATTTTTGCCTTGAATTGCTGCTTAGTGGAATCAATTACCTCAAGTGCCATCTTAACATCCTCTTTGCCTTCAAATTTTTCTTTGGGATTCAGGCAATTGTCGCAGGCACCGCAGTTTTCCTTTTCATAATTTTCGCCAAAATAGTGCAACAGCAATTTATGGCGACAAACCGAAGACTCGGCATAGGTTATGGTTTCAAAAAGCAGTTCCTTGGCTATTTCCTGTTCGGCAACAGGCTTGTCTTTCATAAACTTCTCCAGTTTCTGGATGTCGTCGTAACTGTAGAAAGTGATGCAGTTTCCTTCACCGCCGTCGCGACCGCCACGGCCTGTTTCCTGGTAGTAACCTTCAATGCTTTTGGGGATGTCGTGATGGATGACAAAACGGATGTCGGGCTTGTCGATGCCCATGCCAAAGGCAATGGTGGCGCAAATTACTTCTACGTCTTCCATCAAAAACATATCCTGGTTTTTGCGTCGGGTAGCGGCGTCCAGCCCTGCGTGGTAGGGAAGCGCCCTGATGCCGTTCACCACCAGCGATTCTGCAATTTCTTCGGCTTTTTTCCTTGACAAACAGTAAACAATGCCCGATTTGTTGGGCTGGGTCTTAATGTACTTGATGATGTCTTTGATGACATTTTTCGTCTTTGGCCTGACCTCGTAGTACAGGTTTGCCCTGTCGAAAGACGACTTGAAGACGTTGGCATCCATGATCTCGAGGTTTTTCAGGATGTCCTCCTGAACTTTCAGGGTGGCCGTCGCCGTCAGGGCAATGACCGGTACATTCTGACCAATGGCACTGATAATGGGCCGCAGCTTGCGGTACTCGGGCCTGAAATCGTGCCCCCATTCCGAAATGCAATGCGCCTCGTCGATGGCATAAAGCGAAATGTTGATGTTGTGAAGAAATTCGATGTTGTCTTCCTTGGTGAGCGATTCGGGTGCCATGTACAGCAATTTGGTCTTGCCCGCCAGCAGGTCGGTGCGCACTTCGTTCATCTCGGCTTTCGACAGTGACGAATTCATCACGTGGGCGATGCCTCTTTCCGAACCGAAATTCCTGATCATGTCCACCTGATTTTTCATCAGTGCGATCAAGGGTGAAACGATGATGGCTGTTCCCGGTCTAAGCAGGGCCGGCAACTGATAGCAAAGCGATTTTCCACCGCCGGTTGGCATCACAACAAATGTATTATTGCCCTCCATCAAACTATTAATGATGACCTCCTGCTTGCCTTTAAAGCTTGAAAAACCAAAAAATGATTTTAAAAGTTGCTTTAAATCCAAATTATCTTTTTCGCTAATCATTGTTAGTCAGATAAAATATATCTTTGTGGTGTTAACAGTTAAACCCCTGTTTTATTTTAGCAAAAGTGCGGGTGAGTCCTTTGATGAGACTCATACACAAATATAAGTATAAAAGACAGTAATCAGATACTTTAAGTAGAAAAAAATTGAATGAGCAGAAGAAAATTCGGGAAGCAGCCCTGAAAGCCATTGAGAATGAGCACTTAGCGATAAAAAAATTAATGGACTCGGTGGACGACAATTTTGTAAAAGTTGTCCGTTTGCTGTTCGAATCCGAAGGTCGGGTGATCGTAACCGGTATCGGCAAGACGGCAAACATCGCGCAGAAGATTGTTGCCACCTTTAATTCTACCGGAACCCCGGCCATTTTCATGCACGCCGCCGATGCCATCCACGGCGACCTGGGCATCGTCAGGCAGGACGATGTGGTGATCGCCATTTCAAAAAGCGGCGAAACACCCGAGATCAAAGTGCTGGTTCCGCTGGTCAAGGGCAGGAAGAACAAGCTGATCGCCCTGGTGGGGAACACCGATTCTTACCTGGCCCGGCAGTCGGATTTCGTAATCAACGCAAGCGTGGAAAGGGAAGCCTGCCCCAACAACCTGGCGCCAACTTCGAGCACAACGGCCCAACTGGTGATGGGCGACGCCCTGGCGGTGAGTCTGCTGGAACTTCGCGGCTTCACACCGGAAGATTTTGCCCGTTTCCACCCCGGTGGTGCGTTGGGAAAGAAAATGTTCCTTCGCGTCTCCGACCTTTCGGCAAACAACCAGGTGCCACAGGTGTCACTTTCTGAAAATATGTCCAACGTCATCATCGAAATTTCATCCAAGCGGCTGGGTACAACTGCCGTGTTGGAAAACGGCAGCCTGGTGGGTGTGATCACGGACGGCGACCTGCGGCGGATGATCCAGAAATATCCCGACTATCGCGAACTCACCGCCGGCGAAGTGATGACCAAAAACCCGCTTAGCGTCAGTGCGGATGAAATGGTGGTGAATGCCCTTTCGATGATGCGCGAAAACAACATCACCCAGCTGCCTGTGATGGAAGGCGATAAATACATCGGTGTCATCCATCTCCACGACATCCTGAAAGAAGGGATTTTTTAAACAGATAACACTACATTAATAATCGACTGTCCTGGCTGTTGATTCAAATACGGGAATGACTATTCAGGAAAGGAAATACATGAAATCAGAAACCGTAAAATCATTCAACGACTACCGCAGCAAGATGAACGAAAAGCTGCTGGCTGCACCCAACAACAAGGTCATTAAACGAATTTTCAATGTGGACACCAACGCTTACATGGCCGGTGCGCTGGACGTCAAAACCAAAGAAATGCTGGGGCTGGTGGCCTCGATGGTGCTGAAGTGCGACGATTGCATTTACTACCACCTGGAAAAATGCCGCGAGCAGGGTGTCAGTACCGAAGAACTCCTGGAGGTGTTCGGCATCGCCAACCTGGTGGGCTGCACCATTGTCATTCCGCACACGCGCAGGGCAATGGAATTCTGGGAAAAACTCGAAAAAGAAAAGTCGGGCAAAACGGAAGGAAAATAAACCGGCAGGCAATATTTTGCCGTGTTTGGCATTTAACTTAAGCATGAAAACCAAGAGCATATGAAACT
This sequence comes from Bacteroidota bacterium, assembly GCA_024276895.1. Classification (GTDB taxonomy): domain Bacteria; phylum Bacteroidota; class Bacteroidia; order Bacteroidales; family F082; genus B6-G9. The sequence goes on along the minus strand of JAJRWG010000039.1, from coordinate 1,297 downwards.
CTGGACCAAGGAACTGGTAAAAAAGTACAAAAAGCGCACGGTGGTCAACCGGGTTTCGGTGGAAGTGAACCAGGGCGAAATCATCGGCCTGCTGGGACCCAACGGTGCCGGTAAAACAACCACCTTTTACATGATCGTCGGACTGATCAAACCCTTTTCGGGCGAGGTCTTTCTCGACGCACAAAACATCACCGAAATGCCCATGTACAAACGCGCCCAACTGGGTATCGGTTACCTGGCCCAGGAGGCGTCCGTTTTCAGGCAGCTCAGCATCGAAGACAACCTGCGGGCAGTGATGCAGTTCACAAAAATGACCAAGGCTGAGCAGTCGGAACGACTGGAGTCGCTGCTGGACGAATTCGGCCTGCAAAATATTCGTAAAAGCAAGGGCATCCAACTTTCGGGCGGCGAGCGGCGGCGGACGGAAATTGCCCGGGCACTGGCGGTAAACCCTCACTTCATCCTGCTTGACGAACCTTTTGCAGGTGTTGACCCCATCGCCGTGGAAGACATCCAGTCCATCGTTTCCAAATTGCGCGAAAAAAACATTGGCATCCTCATCACCGACCACAACGTGCACGAAACCCTCAGCATCGTCGATCGTGCCTACCTGATGTTCGAGGGTTCCATCCTCAAGGCTGGCACGGCCGAAGAACTCGCTGACGACGAACACGTCCGCAAAGTTTACCTGGGGCAAAACTTCGAACTGCGTAAGAAAGATTTCAAAACGGCAGGGCAGTAAAAACTTTGCTGTTGAAACCCCACCCCGGCCCTCCCCGGCGGCGAGGGAGCGGGCTGCCCGTGACTTCCGGAAAAATGTGGAACTGGTTTAAACCTGCGGCCTAAACCGCTGCAAACAATACACTTCGTCGCGTCGAAAATGCTTTTGCTTCCTTCAGAAAGCCTGGTCTTTTTACTTCCTCACCGCCTGAAAAACAGAAACCAGCAGGTAAAGCAACACGATCAGTGGTATGGCGGGAACCCGCAGCAGGACCAGCAAAACCAAGGCGAGCAAAAGAAAAACATAAGGAGTTTGGTTTGCCTGCCAGCCCGCGCCTTTGAACTTCAGCGCAAACATGGGCAGGTTTGAAACCATCAAAACCGACAACAGCAGTCCGCTTCCGGCCAGAAACCAGGGGTTGGTCAGCAATTCCCAATAGAGGTTGTGGTTGTCGGCCAGGCAATGCAGTACAATCAGCGGGAAGGAGGCAATAACGATGGCCTGTGCCGGGATGGGCAGCCCTTAGCAGCTGTCCGACTGTTCGTCGTCCACGTTGAATTTGGCCAGCCGCACGGC
>JAJRWG010000038.1 GCA_024276895.1 Bacteroidota bacterium | reverse complement strand
TTTTCCCTGATTCTTGCATTCAGTTTTTCCTTCATCTTTCCAAACAAACTAAAATCATTCAAATTAAAATAGTAAATTGATTTTTCTGTCACAACATCAATGGTTTGATATCCACTGTGAAATACAAAAGCCTCAACTTGCCTGCCCTCATTTCTGATTTTTTTTAGCAATTTTCTGATTTCTTCAAGTTCTGATTTTGTCTCAACACAAAAAAATAATGCCATCCTGGAAGTACCGGTTAATCTAGGAGGAGGCAATTTGCTTACTTCCGAGGGTATCTTTGCCCTTTGAATAAAAAACAGTTGAACAGATTTTTTGACAGAATTTAACAAGGCAGAAAGTACAATGTTTATTTAAAGATGTAAAAATAGAAAGAAACCGCTTACTTTTGAAAGCAATTTCTTAAGCAAGACTTCAACCATATTTACAACTTTTGGCCAAATCAAAAATAAAAGTACGTTTTCTTGGCACCGGCACTTCGCAGGGTGTACCGGTTTTGGCCTGCCCATGCGATGTTTGTCACAGCAGCCACCCGAGAGACAAGCGCCTGCGCGCTTCTGTCTTAATTGAAACTAAGGGCAAAATATTCACCATCGATGCAGGCCCTGATTTCCGTTATCAGTTGCTCCGCGAAAACATCACCCAACTGGATGCCATTCTGATCACCCACGACCACAAAGACCACATCGGGGGACTTGACGATGTCCGTTCGTTCAATTATCTTTTTCAGAAACGCATGGATATTTATGCAACTGCCCATGATCAGGAGTCGATTAAAAAGGATTTTCGTTATGCCTTTACCGATCATAAATACCCGGGTGTGCCTGCTTTTAAACTGCACACTGTGACCGGGAAGCCTTTCACAATCAACGATGTTAGCGTCACCCCTCTGCCCGCCCTGCATCTGAACCTCGAGGTGATGGGATACCGCATTGGCGACTTTGCCTATCTTACCGACACCAACTACATCCCACCTTCAACAATGGCACTGTTGCTCGACTGCAAAGTCATCGTGCTGAATGCACTCCGTAAAGAAAAACACATTTCTCATTATAACCTGGAGGAAGCTGTCAGCATACTTGAATTCCTCCGTCCGCAAAAAGCTTACCTCACCCACATCAGTCATTTGATGGGTTTTCATCACGAAGTGGAAAAAGAATTGCCCGGATTTATCCACCTGGCACACGATGGTTTGAGGTTGGAGATTTGAACGTCAGAAAACCGTTACAGTACTTTTATTTCCGTCCGTCGGTTTTGCTGTCGTCCCGATTCAGTGTCGTTGGATGTGAGTGGCCTTGTGTCGCCAAAGCCTCTGTGTTCGAGCCTTGAGGCATCTACCCCATTGGAGATCAGATACCGGTAAACTGCAAAGGCTCTTTCTTCTGACAGCTTTTGGTTGTACACACGCCCTCCGATACTGTCAGTGTGTCCGGCAATTTGAAGGCGCATTTCCGGGTTCTCGTGCATCAATTCAAGTAACTTCCCCAGTTCGGTCTTTGAAGCCGGTTTCAGTTCGGCACTGTTGAAGTCAAAGAAAATATTTTTAAGTACAAGCTGTTTTCCTTTTCTTACGGGGAGCAGTTCAAAACGCCGCTCAAAATTCAAAATTGAATCCGCCTCTTTCAAATTGAAGGTTTCCGAATAAAACAGGTAAGCTTTTTTGGTGATATTAAAAGCATAAAGGGTTCCTGGATGCAGGACCATCAGGAATTCCCCGGTAAAACGATCGGAAGTGGTTGAATCATCAACACGATTATTCAGCAAGTTAGTCAATTCAATTTTAGCAGCAAGTGGTATTTTCGATTCGGCATCCACAACCACCCCCTTCACAAACAGCACTTTATCAGGCTTCGCCATCTTATCGAGGGGAAAAGTAAAAATATCAAAACCGCCCAGGCCGCCTTCCCTGTTTGAGGAAATCCAGGCACGGGAGCCATCAAGGCTGACAAAGATATTGGCTTCATCGAACTTCGAATTTACGGGATGGCCCAGATTCTCAGCGGCAGACCAGCGTCCTGCCTCATCTTTGCGCGAAACAAACAGATCGTAACCGCCAAGGCCCGTCCAACCGGTTGAAGAAAAATACAGGGTCTTGCCATCGGCGTGGAGGAAGGGCGCCGTTTCATCACCCGGAGTGTTGATGCTGTCGCCAAGGTTAACCGGAGGACTCCATTTACCGTCAGGCAGTTTCAGCGACATCCAGATGTCTGCGCCACCCTTGCCCCCTGCCCGCTTTGATGTAAAAAGCAGTTGTTTTCCGTCGGCAGAGATCACGGGCTGAGAGTCCCACCTTCGGGAATTCACTGCCGGGCCCAGTCCCACAGGTGGTTGCCAGGCAGTTCCCAGCCTACGAGACAAGTACAGGTCGCAACTGCCCATCCCCGATGGCCATTCGCAACCGGTGAAAAACATTTCCCTGCCATCCACGGACAAACTCATCCCTCCCAGGTTGAGGCCTTCCTGCCAGCCGAGCGGCAACACTTCGGGCTTTACCCAGGCACTGTCTTTTCTCTCCGAGCGGAAAAATCCTTCGGTGAACAAGCGGCTCTGTCCGTCTTGGGAGTTTCCTTTGTACTTACGCGTCAGCACAAGCTGGTTTCCCGTTTCGTTGACGAAATTGATGAATTCATCGTTTTCCGTATTGATGGAATCGCTCAGGTTCAACGGCCGGGGACCGACAGGATTCTCTACCGCACTTTGTGCGAAAAGCGACCTTTTCAAGCCTGCCTTACCCAGTGTTTTCAGAGATTCCGTCGCCGAACCTGATGCCAACAGCTTTTCAAAATACGGAACCGCTTCCGTATAATTTCCTTCTTCAAAGTTCAGCCTTCCCAAAAAGTAAAATACACGGGGAAAGGATTCTCCGGCCATGCGGACAGCATTTTCGTAAGCTTCCACAGCTTCTTCGTTTTCTTTCAGTTCCGAATAAGCATCGCCCAGCATCAGCCAGGCCTCCGTAAAACTCTTGTCTGTTTTCAACGCTTTCTGCAAGGCATTGACGGCGTTTTCCCATTCCTGCCGGCGGTAAGCCGTTTCGGCCTCCTTAAAATACCTGACGGCCTTCTTGCTTTTCGTTGACAACTGCTTTTCCTGTGCAGGCAGCACTACGCTGCTGAAGAAAAAAATAACCGACAACAATATTTGAGCAGGTTTTACCATCGCTTGCAATACGATTAATTTAAGGGATTTTCATGTATTTGTGCGCCTGAAGCGAGACGCGCCAGCGCGGGTGATCCATCACAAAAGTAATGAGCATTTCCATGACCTCTTCGGCCTTACTCCACTCGGGCTGCAGATAGAGTAAACAATCCTTACCAACAAGGGCGGCGTTTTTCTCTGCCCACTCCAGGTCAGCAGGTGTCTGAATGATGACTTTCAGTTCGTCAGCACGGGAATAAACAGAAGGCTGCGGCGGTGTGTACTTTTTCGGCGAGAGGCAAATCCAGTCCCACCGGCCGCTCAATTCCTGAGCCCCGGATGTCTCCACCATGGTTTTTATGCCCAGCGATTTCAGTTCTGCGGTCAGGTAGTCCAAAGGATACAGCGAAGGTTCACCGCCGGTAACCACCACTGTTTTTCCTGCTGTTTCCGATGCCCTCCGGACAACCTCATCGACACTTACGGGTGGGAAGAGTGCCGCGTCCCACGACTGTTTGGTGTCGCACCACGAGCACCCCACATCGCAGCCGCCGATGCGGATAAAATATGCCGCCCTTCCCATGTGGTAACCCTCGCCCTGCAGGGTGTAGAACTCCTCCATCACGGGTAGTTTCCGCCCTCTGTCAAAGGGGTCGTTTTGCTCTTGCCTGGTGCTCATTCCTTTACAAATTTGTGCTCAACAAAGCGGTTACCCGAAACAAGGCGCAGTACGTAAATCCCCGGCTCAAGTTGCCTGACCTTCAATCTGATCCGCCCCCGCCCTTCTTTCCTGAGCATTTTATATTTTTTCAGACGAACAGGGTTCCCCTGCGCATCGTACAGTTCAAGCTGGAATTGTCCCACGGGCATGCTGTCGAAAACCAGTTCAATCCTGTTCTCTTTTTCAGTCGCGGGAAGGATTAAGAATCCAAAATCAGCTGCTTGCTCCCCGCCTGCCAGTCTGCTTTCAGGAGCCGTCCAGACTTTGGTTCTGAAGTCGTAGGCTGACTGCGAGAATGCTTTGTTGCCCTCGGAAGTGATCACCCCGTTACGCCCATCCGTAAAACAAATGCCCTCGGTTTGCGTAGCAAAAATATTCAGCAGGTCAATCCGCCTTTTGTTGCCCGAGAAAAAATCGTCGCCTTGAAAATCGAACAACAACCAGAAAAAGGGCACCCACTCATTCTTCGTGTAGCCCAGCAGCAGCAGTTCGTGAGTTGCGGGATTGTAATCGGCAGCAGTGATCAGTCCTCTTGCATCAAAGGTGAACAATAATTCTGCCACAAACCTTCCAGGCCTGGCAGGAAGTCGATAATGTTTGGTTTGATGGTCGCCCCAGTTTTTGGTAAACAAATGAATTGTGCTGTCAATAACCACAAACGCTTCACAATCGAAATTTGTCTGTTTCTTTTTTTCCGGTTTTCCCTGGTAATCAGGATAATTGAAAACAATTTTGTCGCTGGTTATCGTTTCATCTCCTTTCGTGGGGATGGCTTTTTTTGGAACACGGTAAATTTGCAAGAACTTCCTTCCTCCTGAATTGTTTCCGAAATCGCCGATGTAAATGAAATTTTCATCCTGGGCAAGATCTTCCCAGTCAACATTTTTTGCATTGCCGATGCGAATGCGCTGAAAAATTTCACCGGTTTGGGGATCAAGGCCGTAAAGCACGGGCTCGTTGCCGCTGTCGTTGATGGTCCAAAGCAATCCACGGAAGTAAACCAGACCGGAAGTTTCATTCACCTCGGCAGGCAGTTTGTATTTAAAAGGCGGATTGTAAATGGTGAGATTATAGGTACAGCTACCATCCTGCATTGTTGCAGCATGATTGTAATTATTGGCACGGGGGTCGGCACAACCGGGAATTTCCTGTGCCGAAAGCAAGCCTGAAAACAACAGAAAAAGCAAAAGGCTGATGTACGGCATGTGCTTCATTTTTGTAAGTCCGGTTTTTGCTGGGATGCTTTTCAACCCGCCAGCTTCGCTTTCGCGAAAGCAATTTTAATAGAACTCCTTTTTAGCTGCGCTGAGTGTGTTCTTCAGCAACATGGCAATGGTCATGGGGCCAACCCCTCCGGGGACAGGCGTAATGTAAGCAGCCTTTTTCGCCACTTCGTCAAAAGCAACGTCGCCCACAAGCCGGTAGCCTTTTTCGTTGTCGGCGCTGATGCGATGGATACCGACATCAATGACCACAGCGCCTTCTTTTACCATGCCGGCTTTCACGAATTGCGGGCTGCCGATGGCACAAATGAGGATGTCGGCGGTTTTGGTGATCCCGGCAAGGTTTTGCGTTTTGCTGTGGCAGACGGTGACCGTTGCGTTACCGGGATAAGCCTTTTTCGCCATCAGGATGCTGAGCGGTGAACCGACAATGTTCGAGCGTCCCAGCACAACACAGTGTTTGCCTTCGGTTTCAATCTTGTAACGCTTCAGCAACTCAAGGATGCCGGCAGGTGTTGCCGAAACGTAAGCCGGCTGTCCGATGGCCATCTTCCCCACGTTCACGGGATGAAAACCGTCCACATCCTTTGACGGGTCAATGCGGTCGATGACTTTGTCAACATTGATGTGGGCGGGCAGTGGAAGCTGTACGATGAAGCCGTCGATTTCGCTGTCGTTGTTCAAAAAGTCAATGGCTGAGAGCAGTTCTTCTTCCGTTGTTTCCTCAGGATAGCGGTAGGTTGAGGAAGTCATACCCACGCTTTTGGCCGCACGTTCCTTACTGGCAACATAAGTCTGGCTGGCCGGATCGTCACCTACTATGATTGCAGCCAGGTGTGGGCCTTTTTCATGTTTGTCAACGATGGTGGCAACTTCTGCCTTGATCTCGTTCCTTATTTGCTGTGCGGTTTTTTTACCGTCAATCAGGGTGGCTGTTTTTTCCATTTCTTTTTTCTGTTGTAATGGGCCTGAGGGCGTCAGGCATTGTCATTTGCGCTGCGCGCGTCATTTGGCCTGCGGCCGTCAAGCGATAGTCATTTGCCCTGCGGGCGTCAAGCAATTGTCATTTTTTTCGCAAATCAAGAATCCAAATCACCAATCACAAATCACTAATCACCAATCTCACCCCCCTTACCTTCTTCCGGGCCCGCCCTGCATCATTCGCATCATATTTTTGCCGCCGCCGGTGGTCATCATTTTCATCATCTTACTGGTTTCGGCAAATTGTTTGATCAGGCGGTTGACTTCCTGAATGTCTGTGCCGGCTCCCCTGGCGATGCGTTTGCGGCGCGAACCATTAAGCACTTTTGGGTTTTCTCTTTCTTCGGGTGTCATGGAATAAATGATGGCTTCAATACTTTTGAAAGCGTCGTCGTCAATGTCCACATTTTTCAGTGCCTTGCCCATGCCGGGAATCATCCCCATCAGGTCTTTGACGTTACCCATTTTTTTGATTTGCTTGATCTGCTTAAGAAAATCGTTGAAATTGAACTGGTTTCTGGCGATTTTCTTTTGCAGTTTCCGGGCTTCTTCCTCGTCGAATTGCTCCTGGGCTTTTTCGACCAGGGTCACAATGTCGCCCATACCCAATATTCTGTCTGCCATCCTTTTGGGATAAAACAGATCGAGGGCATCCATTTTCTCACCTATCCCAACAAATTTAATGGGTTTGTTCACCACCGACTTGATGGTCAGGGCAGCACCGCCGCGGGTGTCACCATCCAGTTTGGTCAGCACAACGCCGTCGTAGTTAAGCAGGTCATTGAACGCCTTGGCCGTGTTGACGGCATCCTGTCCAGTCATGGCATCTACCACGAAAAGAATTTCATCAGGATTGATCGCATCTTTGATGGCAGCAATTTCTTTCATCATTTCCTTGTCAACAGCAAGCCGTCCCGCCGTATCAACGATGACAATATTCTTTCCCTTTTCCCTGGCTTGTTTCACCGCATTGCGGGCGATCTTCACCGGATTCTGATTGCCTTCTTCGGTGTACACTTCCACGCCAACCTGCTCACCCAGTACCTTGAGCTGGTTAATTGCAGCCGGGCGGTAAACGTCGCCGGCCACAAGCATGGGGTGCTTTCCCTTTTTACTTTTCAGGTAGCTGGCCAGTTTTGCCGAAAAGGTGGTCTTGCCCGATCCCTGCAGTCCCGCGATCAGGATAACCGATGGAGAGGAATCAAGCTTAATGCCCACCTGTTCACCACCCATGAGTTCAGACAGTTCATCGTGGACGATTTTCACCATCAGTTCGCCGGGTTTAATGGCATTCAGCACATTGGCACCCATTGCTTTTTCTTTCACCCGGGCCGTAAATTACTTGGCAATTTTGTAGCTCACATCAGCCTCGATCAGGGCCTTGCGGATCTCTTTTACCGATTCGGCAACATTGATCTCCGTGATGCGGCCGTGGCCTTTCAATATCTTGAACGAACGTTCTAACCTGTCACTTAATCCTTCAAACATCTCTTAAAATTTTCAGGGTGCAAAAGTAGTAAAAAAGAGAGGATATTTTGACTGCTTAATTGTTTGCCACATGTTTGGGATTCGACTGTTTACCGCAGGTGAGGGATTCGATTGTTCTCCTGTTCGTGGTACGATGCTTCCCGCAAGTGAGGAAAATGATCACCGGTTGCAAGAGTTGAAACCAAAGGCTGCCGGCTATTCAGAAATACTTACTTTTGGCAGTCGAAAAAATACACTGCATGCGTCACTATTTCATCATATTTATTCTGTTCGCCGGCCTGTTATTTGCTAAGCAGGCAAGAGCGGAGTACGTTTTGAGTGACAACTGCAAACTGGCTTACGAGCAACTGTTTGACCTGAAAATCATTTCGGCACGCAAAACTCTGGAACGGGAAATCGAACAAAATCCTGACAATTATTACGCCTACTACCTCGCCCATTACGTTGATGCTTTCGATCTGATGATCAACACCAACGAAGAAAGCTATCTCAGGTTTGAAGAAAACTATGAAAAACGCCGCGAAATCATGGATGATAAAGACACCGATTCGCCCTACTACCTTGCCTTTGAAGGCGAAATGCAACTTTATATGGGTGTGTTCAATATCATTATGGGCGACCGGTTTACAGGGGTGCGGCGGGCCTATAGCGGCTACAAGAAAATTTACCGTAACCTGGACCTCCATCCGGATTTTCAACCCGGCCTGAAGCTGTCGGGGCTTTTTAACATTGCACTTGCCAACCTTCCGCCATTTATCAGATGGGCAGTGGGCGCCTTTGGTATTTCGGGCAACGCCGAAAAAGGCTTCCGGATTCTCGGCGAATATTTTGATTACGCCCGGCACATCAGCGGAGTGAATACCGATGCCGCATTGTTTACCATCCTTGCCTACAAGCTGGACAAAAATCCGCAAAAAGGTTACGAAGCTTACAGTGAAATTGATCCGGCCATCCTTAATTACACCCTGCTCAACTATCTTTATGCTAATGTTGCTTACCGTTCGGGGCACAATGCACATGCGGAAGAGCTCATCAAAAAAATTGACCCTGACACCCTTGAGATTTCTTTTTATCCCTTTTACTACATGGTGGGAAAAATCATGCTGCGCAAGCTTGATCCTATGGCTGGGGAATATTTCAGAACCTATCTGGAATTGTACAAAGCCAACGATTACCGAAAGGAAATCAATTACAAGCTGGGACTATTTTACCTTCTCAATAACGACAAAACCAACTTCCTGAAATACAAGGAACTGGCCTGTGAACAAGGGGACGAGGTAACCGAAAGGAACCGCGAAGCCATGTACGACTGTCAACTGGACTACATTCCTGATCCGGAACTGGTAAAAGCCAAACTTCTGTTAGACGGTGGTTACCTGGAACATTTTCAGGAGGTTATTGAGAATTACCACGTCAGTAACAACACCTTCCTGCCTTATTTGCTGGAATACAATTTGCTACTGGGCAGGTACAATTTGCAAATGGGCAAAAACGAAAGAGCGGTGACATTGCTGAAAAAAGTCATTGCCAAAGGGGAAGACGAAGACCTCTATTTTGCTGCGGAAGCAGCCATGCACCTGGGCGAATATTACCAATCGAGGAACAAAAACCTTTCGCGAAAATATTATGAACTTGCCATTGACCTGTACGACTCGGATTATTACGAATACATTGACGACAAATCGAAAAAAGGGCTGCAACGGCTTGAGAAATAAAAAGTCGATTCTGATTCAGCCATCCACTTTTCCCTAACCGAATATTCCGGAAACCAGCCCTCCATCGTGGGTGATGGTCTGTCCTGTTACAAAGCGCGAAAGTGGCGAGAGCAGCCACAGTGCCAAACCGGCCATTTCTTCGGGCTTGCCCATGGGACCTACCGGAATTTCGGCTTCAAAGCCGGCTTTGGCTTCTTCGACAGTGATCTGCTGCAACTCACTTTTTTTGACAAACAGCCTTTCCATGGCCGCCGTGGCATGGTAGCCCGGGGCCAGTACATTTACAGTGATACCTTTCGCAGCCACCTCGCGCGACAGTGTTTTGGCAAAACCCACCACCGCAGGCCGCAGGGCATTACTCAGGATCAGATTGGGAACAGGCTGCTTGACCGACACGCTTTCGATGAAAACGATCCTCCCGTATGCCTGCGCATTGAACAAAGGCATCAACAACCTGGTCAGTGCAATTTTCCACCTGACCACATTTTTCCACGCCTCGTCCCAACTGTCCATGCCGGTATCGAAAAAACCGCCTGCCGGAGGTCCGCCCGCATTGATTACAATCCCCGAAGCGCGGTGTGCCGAAGCCCAGTCAACGATCTTTTGGTGAACCGCATCGGTGGTGATGTCGCCGGTGAGGGTCTCTATATTTTTTGGGAAAGCTGTTTTCAATTCATCCAGCTTCCATGCCGTACGGCTGACAGCCAGCACCAAAGCGCCCTCGGCGGCAAGGCCTTCGCTGATGGCCCTGCCGAACCCGCTGCCAGCACCGCCCACCACAAAGCAGGCATCTTTGAGTTTTAAATCCATAATATTTTTTCTCCAAAACTAAACATTTCACGGTTGCGGCAAGTCAGGAAGGCAGGAGATATATTCGTAATGTTTCTTGCTTTTTGTTTCAATTCTACGGATATTAGCTGCAAATTAGTACAACAGCTAAATTCACCAAATTAAAAAATGATGAAAAAATGGATACTCGGTGCCCTCGGAACAGTGGTTATCAGCCTGACCATTGCGTGGATCACCGGTGGCTGGAACCCGGTGCAATCGTTAAAAAGCCTGTTTGCGGGCGGCAGCGAAACGGCTGAACAGTATCGCCTGGCAAACGATCTTGCCCGAAAATATTACTTTTTCTCCAATGGAAATGATTCTTGGAACAGTCCCAACAGCATGGGTTTCCCGAACCAGTTTGTCCCGCAGGGCGACTTCGTTTACGACAAAGGTACCGGACTGACCTGGCAGCGGGGTGGTTCGGACGAAAGCCTGATGTACGCGAAGATCGAGGCTTACCTCAGGGAACTCAACGAACAAAAGGCCGGGGGCTTCGACGACTGGCGCTTACCCACACTGGCCGAAGCCTGGAGCCTGCTCGAACACGACAAGAACAAAGATGGTCTCTACATCGACCCGCTCTTTGCCCCCGCGCAGACCTGGATATGGACAAGCACCACTACCGGAGACGGTTACGGCTGGTTTATCTTTTTTGAGGCCGGACAGCCTGTATTTCAAAATGCCTGGAACTCCCACGCCTACATCAGGGCTGTGCGGGGAGAGGTGTTTGAGTGAGGGAGATATCAAAAACTATATTCAAACCGTTTCCATTTCCCGAGCCCGTCAACTTAACAAATAACCATGCTCTTCAGACAGTGAATAAGTCTGATTTTCCCGTACTTTTGACCAACTAAAAATTACCACGGACTATGTCAGAATTCATCAACAATACCGGACAGCGGATTGATGCGCTTTACGCCTTTACCAAAGGTATCATCAAAAAAGAAAAGGGGAGTGAACTGGTCAACAAATACCGTCCCGCCATTGACGCAGTACAAGCTTACGATGTGGTGGCTGTGGTGGACCGGCTCATGGCTGACGGCATTGCCTTGCCCGAATTAAAAACCGGCATCAACAGAACGATGAACATGTTTTACAACGCCCTGGTGTCGCGGCAGCTTCCCGATTACCAAAACATCGCTTTCCTGAAAGTGCTGACGGACGAAAACAACGCGCTCAACCACCGCCTCATGGCCTTGCGTCCCGAAATCAAAACCATCAACAGCAAAAACACCGGCGAAGCGGAGAAAAACCTTTCATTGCAACGCATCCGTGAAAAAGTGGTGGAACTTACCGCCTTCGATGCACACTACATCAAAAAGGAAAATATCCTGTTCCCTTACATCGAAAAACACCTGGAAGCCTACCGCTGCCTTCCGCTGATGTGGTCGTATCACGACGACATCCGCACGCACATCAGGAAAATTCCGGCACTCATCGACACCGGCAAGCCGGATCTGAAACTGCTGAACCGGGTGCTGGGTGATCTTTTCTTCGACATGTACGCGATCCGTTTCAGGGAAGAGTTTGTTTTGTTTCCGGTGATCTACGACCTCATCCCCGCTGACGACTGGACAGAAATGATGGCCCAGTCGTTCGAAACAGGATTTGCCTTCATCAGTATTCCTGAAAAGATCAAAGAGAAGGCCTTCCCTGCTTCTTCGACAGCAGGTGGCGACAAGCGAAAAATTCTCGGACAAAACAAACTTGCCGGTGTTCTGCTTGATTTTGAAACCGGACTCATCAGCATCCGGCAGGCGATCATGATGCTGAATTACCTGCCCGTTGACATGACCCTGGTGGACGAAAACGATGAAGTCTGCTACTTCTCCACCCCGGGCCACCGCATTTTTCCACGCTCCAAAGCCATCATCGGACGCAAAGTGGAAAACTGTCATCCG
>JAJRWG010000343.1 GCA_024276895.1 Bacteroidota bacterium | reverse complement strand
GTGCTGTTTTTTCATTCTGTTGTTGGCATAAATTCAGTTCATCGACAAAAGTAATGCTTTATTTCTGCTGTGCCGGTCCTGTAGCTCGCCATCGTTTCCATCTTAAATCCGCATCTAAAAAAACGATGAGCTACGAATGCACGAATGGAAAGGTAAGATTCATAAATCCCTGCCCGAGGGAATTACAACAGAGGCAAGTCGTCTGACGACTCATTCAGGCTAACATCTCAACTCAAATCCCGTTTGTGCAGGATGTAGGCAATGGAACCCAGGCAAATGGCAAACCAGCCCGTTACAATGGCAAGTGCCTTGACGGAAACATTGTCTTCGATCTCCATAAAAATATAGCGTCCGAAGGGCACGGCGATCAGGTTGTTGAGGGCTTTGATGGGAAAAAACTGTGCAATTTGCGGAGCAATGCCGTCGCGAAACACGGGTGCGTTGGTCAGTATGGCAGCGGCAATGGGTTCAAACATCAGCGTGTACAAAAACAGCGCAACAATGACAAACCCGGCCTTTTTGATCAGCAGCGCAAGCAGAAAGGCAAAGCTGCAGTAAACCACCACTTCGTAAAAATAAACGGCCAGGAATTCCATCTCGTCGAAAATGTAAGCAGCTCCCCACACGTGCGAATAAATGGAGCCGTTGATAAATCCCAGCACGAAAATGACCAGCGTGCTCAGCGCGGCCAACACTACGATGAACAGAAGCTTGCTCAAAATGTACTCCATTTTGCTGATGCCGTCGATGATGTTCTGCCGCAGGGTGTTGTAAGTCACGTCGTTGTTAACGGAAATGATGACGATGAATGCCAGCAGTACCTTGACGAAGGTCGCCAGGTAGGTGGTGTTCTGCCAGATGTCGGGAAAGTCGTAAATGGGGATGATGGTGGGGTTGATGCCCCTGAAATCAACGCCCTGGCTTTTGAGCCACATCAGAAAAAACATGCCGCCCGAGGCGATGACCACCAGCGCTGCCAGGTACATGCCCGTCAGCACCCAGAACAGGCGGTAATTCCTGATCTTCAGCCATTCCAGTTTTAATACCCTAACCATTTTCCCTGAGTATTTTCAGGAACTCCTGTTCCAGCGAGTTCCGTTGGGTGAACAATCTTCTTAAAGTCAGCCCCTGCCCGAAACAGTAGCTGTTCAGGTCCGTGGCGCCGACCCCCTCCTGCATGGTAACCAGCAGGCTTCCGTTGGCTTTGCGGTATTGGATCTTTCCCGGAAAGCTTTCCACTACTGCTTCCAGTTTTTCCATGTCGTCGGCAGCCACCTCCACTTTGTTGATTTCGTCCAGGGTTTCGCTCACGCTTCCCTGGTGCAGTTTTTTCCCTTTGCTGAGGACACAAAAATGCGTACAAACCTTCTGCACCTCGTCCAGCAGGTGGCTGGCCATGATGATGGTTTTCCCCGAAAGGGCAATCTCTTGTATGAGTTCGCGTACCGCCGCGATCCCTTCTGGGTCGAGGCCGTTGGTGGGCTCGTCGAGGATAAGCACCGGCGGGTCGGAAAGCAGGGCTGCCGCAATGGACAGGCGCTGCTTCATCCCCAGGCTGTATGTTTTGAATTTGTCGTTGCGGCGGTCAAACAGCTCCACCTGTTTTAAAACCTTGTCGATGTTGGCGGTGCCGCACTTTTTGATGTGGGCAGTGATCCGCAGGTTCTGCACGGCCGTGAGATAGGGATAAAAACAGGGTGTTTCGAGGATGGAACCGATTTTGATGCGGGCTTCGGTGCTTTTCTGCTTACCTAACCACACATAGCTGCCTTCGTCGGGCGCCACCACTTCCAGGATCATGCCCAGGGTAGTGGTTTTCCCGCTGCCGTTGGGGCCCAGGATGCCGAACACCTGCCCGCGGCTTACCTCCAGGTTCAGCTTGTCAACCGCCTGAATCCTGCCGAAGCGTTTTGACAGATTATCAATCCTGAGTATGCTTTCCAAAGTCGTCGAGGTTAAAGTCAAACGGATTCATCAGGCCGCCCTCATCCATGGTGCGGATCAGGCCGGGAATTTTGTTGACGGCCAGCCGGCCGCGCAGGTAGAAAGCGGTGAGCATTTCATCATTTTTGATGATGCCCACGTACTCCGACTCACTGCCTTCGTCTTTTCCGTAAACAAAAAAATCAAGTTTCCCGCCATAGACCGAGGCGTATTCCTCGTAATCGAGCTTGCGGTAAGTTTCGATGATCTGCTGGTAGGATTTGTCGGCCCTCGCGGCAGAATCGAGGGTGTACACCAGCAGTTTCTCGATGCCTGTGGTCAGCTCGTCGAATTCGGCGTTGCCGGACAGGTTCAGCATCCGCAGGGTGCTGGGGTAGAAACAAAGCTTGCGCTCTTTTCTGTCCTCAGCGAAATCCTTCAGCGGTTGTTCCTGTGCAACAAGCGTTTGCAAACTGCTTAGCAGCAAAACAAAACTAATAAGTATCTTCTTTTTTGTCATCATGGTGGTCATCGTCCATTCTGCCTAGTTTTTCAAGGCCTTCCACGCGCATTTCCTGTGCAATTTTAGAAATATTTTTCAAATCGATCTCCCCGTACAGGCTGAGCATGACAAAACTTTTTTTGCCGCCGACCAACATGAGCAACTCTTCGATAATGCCGTCTTTTTCAATGATGGAAAACTGCATGTTCTACTCGGCATCCTTTACCGACATCAGTTCTTCGTAACCGGCCTTGTTGATGTCGGTTAACGCACGTTTGTACATTTTGGCCGCGTTAGGGATGCTGTCGGCCACCAGCACTTTCAGTCCTTTGAGCTTGCTGACGGCGGTGAGGAATTCCTTTTCGGCTTCGCTGCCCGCTTCCAGGTCGGTAAACATGGAAAACATTTTCTGACTCACCGATACTTTGGTAAAGTTCTCGTTGTCTTCCAACTCGTTAAAATATTTTGTAATCACCGAGCCCTGGGCCAGCAGGCCCAGCGACAGCAAAAACAATCCGATGCTAATCAATCCTTTTTTCATGGTTTCAATATTTAATTGTTAATAATTTTTTTCGCGTCATTAATTTTTTCCAATTCGGCAGTGTAGGTCTTTGCCTTGTTGAGCCGTTGCGACACCATCATCAGCGAAGCCCTTGTGATCTCGAATGCTTCTTTGGGGTCTTCCACGGCAAATTGCTGTTTTTTGTTGCTTTGGAAGAAGATGAGTCCCAGGCCGAGCAACAGCAGTAAAATCGCAGCCGCAGGCCACCAGACCCGGCTGATCTTCCTGCCGGGATGGGTGAAAGCTGCTTCCGGGCGCAATTGCTGCTTTTCTTTCAGATAGGCAAAATACTGGCCTTCCTGACCGGGCGAGTCGTTATTCTCAAAAAACGCCTTCAGCTCTTTTTCCTCAGCCAGCGTTGTTTCGCCCGCCCAGTACTTCTGTCTCAGTTCTTCAATTCGCAAGTCCATAAGTGTCAATTTTTTCAAGGGTCGTTTTTATTTTCTGCCGTGTTCTGTGCAGGGCAACTTTCACATCGCTCAGGCTCAGCGACAGCACTTCGGCAATGTCCTGGTAGGCCATTTCCTCCACTTCGCGCAGGTGATAAATTTCCTGCTGTTTTTGCGGGAGTGAACCGACGACCTGTTGCAGCCAGTGCAGCCGCTCGTTCAGCAGCATTTCTTCATCCGTAGTGGAAGTTTCCTGTGCCGTAATGTCATCGCGGTTGATGTCAACACCGGATTGCAGGCTGAAACGGTTTAGTTTCACCCAGTCGTAACACTGGTTTGGCGTGATGCGCATCACCCATGCATCAATATTGTGTACTTCTTTCAATTTATTCCTGTTTTGCCAGATCTTCGCCAGGCAGTCCTGCACAACATCCTGTGCCACAACTTTGTTTCCCAGAATGGAAAAGGCGTAGCGGTACATTTTTCCGGTGGCCGGCATGACCTGTTCGGTAAAAATTGTCTCTGGCATGTCAGAAAGGTGACGATGGTTGGGTGTCAAAGTTACAAAGAAGGTAAAACTTTTCCGGATGGGCGGATGGCCCGTTTACAAATTGTAAAACCTGATGGAAATAAGCGCATTCCGTGTCAGCCCGTCGGCGCGGTAAGCTTTTTCAATGATTGGAAATGCCAGTTGAAGTTCCATGCTTCTGCCATCCCGCAAGGTTTTTGCCCAGGTCACCCCCAGGTTCAGCGTCAGCCCGCTGGAGCCGTCCAGGCGGACGGGGCGGTCGTTTTTGATGATTTCGTCTTGCTGCAGGCGGTAAATACCCAGCACGGTCAGCACCAGGGTGCTTCCGTTCTTCAGTGCCAGTTCGCGTCGCACACGCAGGTAAAGGTCATCCCCCCTTTTTAGTTGCGCTGATTCGTAATACTTTTCCCGGTCGGGAAGGGTGGTATCCGTAACCAGGTAACCATTGTTATTGCGACCGAAGGAATGCTGGTAAGCAGCGTAGAAATCCCAATTGGGGATGGTATAAAGCACACCTGCAATGGCATCGTTGGTACCCAGACTGGTTTGGTAAGCCATGGGTAAGGGATTGCCGCGGTAGGTAAAATCGGCATTGTTGGTCTTCAGCCTGCCGGCCAGCACCAGGTTGAACCGGTGCCCGTTTCGCCTGAGCAGTTCCTGGTTCACCGACAGCAGCAGATCTCCAATCCCGGC
The DNA here is from genome assembly GCA_024276895.1 of Bacteroidota bacterium. Taxonomy (GTDB): domain Bacteria; phylum Bacteroidota; class Bacteroidia; order Bacteroidales; family F082; genus B6-G9. The sequence continues at coordinate 9,755 of JAJRWG010000343.1, read as the reverse complement.
ACTGCTGCCAATGCTGCCGTAAGTAAAAATGAAAGGGACGCTCAGTTCCAGCGTTGTGGTTTTAAATAAATTGTATTGCACACCAACGGTGCTTTGTGAGATCAGGATAAATTTTTCGCCCACCCCCAGGCTTTGACCAAAACTCAGATAGACTTTTTTGCTTTTTGATGTTAAGGAGTCGCCGGAATAATTGAGTGAGCCCACCGAACAAGCGCCCGCATCGCTGCAGCCCTGTCCCCAAAGTGTTGAAGCGGAAAAGACAAGGACAAAAATAATGGGCAAAAAAGTTTTCATAAGTTTCCGGCTTTCTGTTGTGACGACACATTTCTTTAACCCACCGGCGTTTCCGGCAAGTGATGTTTAGTCGGAAAAGGCCGGCAATCCTTACAATGGGGTGTGTTTTAAGGTAGGGGGTGCTGCTTGCAGGGGCAATATCTTGTCCTGAAACAGCTTGATCGTTTTTCCATATTTTTCCCTGATGGCGTGTGAATGCTTTGCCTCTGCACCCTTTGCGAGTAATGGGGGGTGTAGGGTGTATAAGGTTTATAAGGGGAAGTGGTTGAATCGGGGAATTGGTTGAATCGGGGAAGTGGTTGAATCGGGGAAGTGGTTGAACCGGGGAAGTGGTTGAACCGGGGAATTCGCAGCCCGCACATCGTAACATCTAATCCGTCATCGCGGGTACCGCGTGATGGGTGGTGTGTTCGCACGAAGCGATCTCAAACATTAAAGCACATCCGGGAGGAGATTGCTTCACTCCACCGCACGGGGCATTCCCGTCTGAACGAATTCATTCGGGCAATTCCCCAAAGGGGAGAACCTGGTTGCCCATAGGGAAAGGGGGACTTCAGGCATTCCATCCTCCAGCGGCAAAAACCCACAGTCCAATCGATTGATTTACTATCTTGCACCCCAAAAACAGCACCATGGAATTCACAGCGCGGCAGATTGCCGAAGCCTTAAACGGAAGCATTGAAGGCGATTCCGGAATCAAAGTTACGGCTCTTTCGAAAATTGAAGAGGGGCGCCCCGGAACCCTCAGTTTTCTGGCCAATCCGAAATATACACCACACATTTATTCAACAAAAGCCAGCATTGTCATTGTAAATAAGGATTTCGTCCCGGAGAAGGAAATCGGCGCCACCCTGATCCGTGTGGCTGATGCCTACTCGGCTTTTGCCGATTTACTGGAAATGTACCAGCAGGCCAGAGGGAAACCTTCGGGCATTTCCAAAAAAGCAGAGCTTGCCGAAACGGCAATCATCGGCAAGAATGTTTACCTGGGTGACTTTGTTTCGGTGGGTAAAAATGCGGTCATCGGCGACAATGCACTGATTTATCCCAACACCACCATCGGCGACAACTGCAAGATCGGTGAGGGTACCAAACTCTTTGCAGGGGTTACGGTTTATGCCGATTGTGTTGTCGGCAGCAATTGCACCCTGCATGCCGGGGTGGTGATCGGTGCCGACGGTTTCGGTTTTGCCCCGCAGCAGGACAAGAATTACCGGAAGGTCCCGCAAATCGGCAATGTGGTGATAGAGGACAATGTGGAAATCGGGGCCAACACCTGCATCGACCGGGCTACGCTGGGCTCCACACGCATCCGTAAAGGGGCCATCATCGACAATCTGGTTCAGATCGCCCACAACGTTGAAATTGGCGAAAACACCGCAGTGGCAGCCCAAACGGGCATTTCCGGTTCTACCAAGATCGGCAACAATTGCATCCTTGCGGGACAGACCGGATTTGCCGGCCATCTGAACATCGCTGACGGCACCATTGTGACGGCCCAGTCGGGAGTGGGACGCAACATCAAACAGGAAAACACCATTTATGAAGGTTCACCTGCTTTCAGGCACAAGGACTTTCAAATCTCCTACATTCATTTCCGCCGGCTCGGCCAGCTCGTTCAGCGCGTGGAAGAGCTGGAAAACAAGCTGAAAGAGTTGTCGGGGGATTAATTTCATCCCAAATGTTTGCCCCAGCGACCGCCCTCCCTGCACTGTCGTGCCATCTGCCAATTAATTCTTAAGCGTACCGTGTTTTTTTTTATTTTTGCGCCAACTTAAAATTGCCTGTACGGTTTATCTTTTTATGAGTGATAAGCAAAAGACGATCAAAAATAAAGTAAGTGTCAAAGGCCTGGGTTTACACACGGGTCAGAACGGAACACTGACTTTTCATCCTGCTCCCGAAGGCCACGGCATCAAGTTCAGGCGCATTGACCTGGAGGGGCAACCTGTCATTGATGCGGACATCGAACATGTGGTGGGTACCGAAAGGGGGACGACGATTGGTGTCAACGGCGCCAAAGTATTTACCATTGAACATGTATTGGCTGCACTCATCGGATTGGGCATCGACAATGTACTCATTGATCTGGACATGGAGGAAATCCCCATCCAGGACGGCTCGGCAAAATATTTTGTCAGGGCATTGCAGGAAGCCGGAACAGTGGAACAAAGGGCCGAAAAGAACTACATCATCATAACAGAGCCCATCAGCATGGAGATACCTGAGAAAAAAGTCCGGATAGTGGTTGAACCCGCCGAACATTTTTCAGCCCTGGTGGTCATCAATTTTGAGAAAACTGTTTTGGGCGAGCAGGCGGCACACCTGCACCACATGGACGACTTCCCTGAAGAGATCGCACCCTGCCGCACCTTTGTCTTTCTGCACGAACTGGAGTTCCTGCTGAACAACGACCTCATCAAAGGCGGCGACCTGAACAACGCCATTGTTTTCATCAACCGCAGTGTTTCGCAGGAAGAACTGGACAGGCTTGCAACACTTTTTAACAAACCGAAAGTAAAAGTGAAGCCGGAAGGGGTACTCAACAACCTTGATCTTTATTTCGAGAATGAACCGGCAAGGCACAAGCTGCTGGATGTTATCGGTGACCTTGCCCTGCTGGGCAGGCCCATTAAAGGCCGTGTTACGGCTCACCGTCCGGGCCACCATACCAATACAGAATTCGCAAAAATCATTAAGAAACAACTTAAGAACTGATTCAATGTTAAAAAACCCACCCTTTGATATTTATGCCGAACCTTTTTACGATGTTAACGAAGTAAAAAAAATACTTCCCCACCGCCCGCCTTTTTTGCTTATCGACAAGGTGCTGGAGATGAGCGACAACCACATCCTGGCACTTAAGTCGGTTTCCATGAACGAACCGTTTTTCACCGGTCATTTTCCTGACGAGCCGTTGATGCCCGGCGTGCTTCAGGTTGAAGCCATGGCACAGGCCGGGGGTATTTTTGTTCTCAACCAGGTTCCGGACCCAGAGAACTACTCCACTTACTTCCTGAAGATTAATGACGTAAGGTTCAGAGCCAAGGTGGTGCCCGGCGATGTTATCGTCTTTACCATTGAATTAATTTCGCCCATCCGGCGCGGCATCTGCTCCATGCGGGGCAAAGCTTACGTAGGCGATAAATGCGTCATGGACGGACAAATGACGGCCCAGATAATCAAGACTAAAGAAAGCTAAACCCGATGAACCAACCGCTTGCATACGTTCACCCACAAGCCAAAGTTGCACCCAATGTGGTCATCGAACCATTTGTGAACATCGAAAAAGACGTGGTGATCGAAGAGGGTACCTGGATTGGTTCTAATGTGACCATCATGGAAGGTGCCCGCATTGGTAAGAATTGCAGGGTTTTTCCGGGAGCCGTTATTTCAGCCATTCCGCAGGACCTCAAATACGAGGGAGAAAAAACACTGGTCAAAATCGGGGATAACACCATTGTACGGGAGTTTGTTACCATCAACCGCGGCACCAAGGCCAGCATGGAAACCTTCATCGGTAAAAACTGCCTGTTGATGGCTTACGTGCACATTGCCCACGACTGCATCATCGGCGACAACGTCATTCTGGCCAATGCATGCAACCTGGCCGGTCATATTGAAATCGACGACTGGGCCATCCTTGGCGGACTGTCGGCAGTGCACCAGTTTGTGCACATCGGCAAACACACCATGGTTTCGGGTGGCAGCATGGTGCGCAAAGACGTACCTGCTTTCGCCAAGGCCGGTCGCGATCCCCTGTCGTTCATCGGAGTGAACTCCATCGGCCTGCGCCGCAGGGGATTTTCCAATGAAAGAATCAACGATATCCAGGAAATTTACCGCATCCTTTACCTGAAAGGCAGAAACGTAACACAGGCGCTTCGCTACATCGAAGCCAATGTACCTGCCACCCCCGACAGGGACGAGATCCTCAGTTTCATCAACAACTCACAACGGGGGATCATGAAAGGTTACGTCAGGATGAAAGACCGGTTTTAGGGGAATAACGGGCCCAAAACCAGCTCGTGCAGGGCTAAGATTTAAAAGAATAAAAATCAACATTTAACAATCATAACCAATGGCAACAACAGCAGACTTCAGGAACGGCCTCTGTATTGAGTACAACGACGATCTTTGGACAATCGTTGAATTTCAGCATGTAAAACCGGGGAAAGGCCCTGCTTTTGTCCGGACGAAACTCAAAAACGTCAAAAACGGGAAAGTGGTGTCGAACACCTTCACCTCAGGGGTAAAGATCAACATCCAGCGGATAGAAAACAGGCCATACCAGTTTTTGTACAACGAAGGAGACCTCTACCATTTTATGAACACCAACGACTACGAACAGACTTTCATCGACAAAAACCTGATCACTGCCCCAGAGCTGCTTAAAGAAGGCGAGATGGTACAGATTGCCTTCCATGCCGAAACCGATTCGGCCATTTCGTGCGAAATGCCGACCTACGTTGTTCTTGAGGTCACCTACACCGAGCCCGGCGAACGCGGTAATACGGCAACCAATACCCTGAAAGACGCCACGGTTGAAACTGGCGCCACAGTAAAAGTACCGTTGTTCATCAACGAGGGCGATAAAATCAAGGTGGACACGCGCAGCGGATCTTATTCTGAAAGGGTTAAAGCTTAAAGGATGGATTTTGCTCAACCAATAAAGGTTACTCAGCTTGCTGAGATCATCGGCGCCAGGGTCATCGGCGATGCCGCCCTGGAGATCATGGGGCTGAACGAGTTGCACGTGGTACGTGAAGGTGACATTTCTTTTGTTGACCATCCCAAGTACTACGAAAAAGTGCTCGACTCAAAAGCATCGGCCATCATCATCAACAAAGAAGTTGAAGTACCAGAAAACAAAACCCTGTTGCTGCATGATGCGCCCTTTGATGCCTTTATTCAACTGATCGGGCATTTCAGACCTTTTATGCAAAGCACCCGGTTTATCAGCCCCTCGGCAAACATTGGACAGGGTACCATCATCCAGCCGGGCGCTTTCATCGGCAACCATGTCAGTATCGGAAAAAACTGCATCATCCATGCCAACGTGAGTATTTACGACCACTCGGTTATCGGCGACGAGGTGATCATTCACTCGGGCACAACCATTGGCAGCGACGGTTTTTACTTTCAGAAAAGGAAAAAAGAAGGCTACATTAAATTCCAGTCGGGCGGCAGGGTAATTCTCGAAGACCGGGTGGAGATCGGTGCTTCCTGCAGCATCGACCGAGGGGTGACGGGCGACACCATCATCGGCTGGGGCACAAAGATGGACAACCAGTGCCAGGTAGGTCACGACACGGTCATCGGTAAAAACTGTCTCATCGGTGCTTTTGCTGCCATTGCAGGCGTTACGGTTATCGAAGACGATGTAGTGCTCTGGGCCAGGGTGGCCGTAAACAAAGATGTGGTGGTTGGCAAAGGTGCTGTGCTGTATTCAACCACTGGCGTTGACAAATCCATTGACGGCAACAAAGCCTACATGGGCGCACCGGCAACGGAAGCACGAAAATACTGGCGTCAGATCGCAGCCATCAGGCAGATGCCCGATTTGTTAAAAAAGATCAGGTAATAACCTTTTTCCCTTAATTTTCCAGGCTTGTTTCTTCCACCTCTTCCTCGTCATCAAGGTGATAAACGTCGAGTGCGACAATAATGGCGGTAAATCCCCAGAAAGGGACGGAAAGTTTATCGGAATCAAGAAAATTGTTCAGCACTCCGTGGGTGTAGTAAGTCACCAGGCCGAGGGTAGCCATCAAGCTTAAAAATTTCACTTCCCTGTTTCCTCTTTTGTAAACCTTAAGGCCGGTGTAAATCACAACAATCATCAGCAGCAAAACCAGCAGCATGCCGGGCATGCCCATTTCGGCCAGCGGTCCCAGGTACTCACTGTGTGCGTTTCCCCTGTCGCCCAGGTTGGTACTGATTACCGTTTTCTCCTTGGTACGCTGAAAAGGGGCGTAAACAAACTGGTAGGTTCCAGGCCCCCACCCCAGGACCGGACGCTCTTCATACAGGCGGATGGCAGCCTGCCAGCGGTTTATCCTTTCCAGGTTGGATGCATCCGACGAAATATTGGAAATGGAACGCACATGCTCCATAAAGTTTTCCGAAGAATCCTGCTTGTTTTTTTCCAGTTTATCGAATATTTGCTGTTGAAAGACGATAAACAAACCGATGACGGAGGCCGTCACAAACACGAACCAGGAAAACTTTATGCGCAACTTTACCAGGACATAAACACCAAATGCTGCCGCCACACTGAGCCAGGCAGCACGGCCATAGGAAAAGATGATGCCTACGGTAAGGATTATAAAAACAAGGAATGCAAACAGCCGCGTGATTTTGCGGTTGCCCGGATAAAAAATAAAACCGACAGCTACGGGAATGAACATGGCAAGGGCAGCACCATAGGCCGTGTGGTCGTTGTAAAAGGGCGACATGACCCAGTGCCCTGCTTCTTCGTTAAAACCATATTGTGAATGTACTGACAGCGTATAAATGACAATTGCCGCAAGCGCAGTCATGTACAGCCAGAAGAACCGGCGGATATTCTCTTTCCTTTGGAAAATAAGGGCGGCCACAAAATAAAAGGGTACGACAAACCAGAGGCGTGAAACCATGTACTTGAACGATACCAAAGGTAATTCGCTGCTGAAAGAGGTCAGCAGCATCCACAGCAGGCCCAGGTAAATGAGGTACGAAACCGGATGCTGCGACAATCTGCGGTCGTATTTGTTTTCAAAAATAAGATTGGCGACAAACATAAGCAGTACCCCGAACATCATCGGCTCGGTGGGCAACGAAATCCCCAGCCCCATTTCAAGGTTTCGGATGTTCACGGCAAAGGGTGTAACAAAGGTGATGAACAGTACAATCTTGTCCAGCGACACAAAATAATAGTACACTACGATGAGCCCCAGCGGCAGAAGGAATAACCAATAGATGTCTTTTTGCAAAACCAGGTAAAAGTTCGCAACAAAGAACAGGGCGGTCAGGCCGTACACCCACGCTATTTTTACTCTTTCAGTCAACTTTACGGAACTTTGGTTCAACTACTGAGACCTTGTTTTTTTCTGTTCTCCAGAAAAAGAATAACCAGCAGGGCAAATATAAAGGATGCCAAAGCAGCAATGACAACAATGATCCAGCGGACGGGATAGCTCTTTTTATCGGCAGCAAAGGGATGGGTTACGATGTTGGCATAAGTCATCTGTGCCTTGAGAAAACGGACATTCATTTCAAGATCAAGCTTGACCTCAACGTAAGTCCTGGCCTCATCCTGGATCATCTGTACTAGCTCTATCAACTGGCCACTCTTGATCTCCATATTGTCCAGCAACCTCTTTACCTCTTTGGTGTTGATGTCGCGGGCATTGTTTCCGTAAACGGTTTTCAGGTAACCGCGCATGATTTCCTGCGACTGCGCCGAATACTCAATCAAGCCGTATTCAGTACCCAAAACATAAAGCTCCTGCTTGAGCGAATCCAAAACGGCTCTTTTTCTGCTCAACTGGTCTTCGTACATTTTAACAACCTCGGCATATTTGCCCTTGTGCATACTGCTTACCTTTTTGTTGTAGAAGTCAATAATGGCGTTCACCATATCGCGTGCAATCACAGGGTCTTTGTCGTAAACCTCGATTTGAACCGATTCGAAAGGGGTTTTGTTGATGCTCACATTTTGGTTGTACTCGTAAAGCATAATGGTCCGGAAATACTTGTAATCGCGGTCTATCTCATAATGGTCTGCCAGGTTGAATTTCTTGATGACGCTGTCAACAATATCCTGTGAGTTCAATATCTGAAGCATTTGTTCGGTAGTGCTCTCTTCGGAGTAAGGTTCAACGTTGGCAGGGTAGATCACGGCGTGTGACTTAAACATTGGTGTAATGAAGAAGGGCGCGGAGAAAATAGCCGCAAGCAATGCAGCGCCACCCACAATGGCCAGCAGATGATATTTCCATTCAACAACCAGCTTCACCAGGTTTGAACTGTTAAAATAATTGTCCATCTCTATACTTTTATAGTCCCTTTTATTTTTTTTTACTTCATTTTTCGCACTTGCCGTTGTTCGCTCCTCAATACCGGGCTTCGTTTCAGCTACCGGCATGATGGTTTCCTCCGCCTTGCTTTGTGGTTCAGGCTCCGGTTCAGGAGGAGGGTCATAAACCCTTTCTTTTTCTTCGGTTACAATCTTCGGCGTGTATCGCCTGTCGGCACTGGCAACGTCCTCTTGCTTAAACTTATTCGGTTTAAGGGTTTTTTTTTTAATCTCCAGCTCCACTCTGCCGGCGGCAACCTCAACCACTCCAAACACCAGAATGGCAAGGAACAAAACCGAAAAAGTACTGATGACAACAATGAGCCACCTGATGGGATAAGATTTCTTTTCGGCTTTAATGCCATTGCTGACCACAAACTTATGGGGCAGATTCTCGGTGGCATCCACCTTAGCCTCCTCATACCTGGCCCTTAACTCGCTCAATTGCTTTTTGTCGTGAACCAACGCATCCCTTAGCGAAACATAGGGTCCGCCGTATTTTGACAAAACCGACAGCTTCTTTTCCAGCCTTCTGACACCCTCTTTGTTTCCTCTTGCCATTTCGATGGCAAGCTGGCGGTTGAACATCTCCGACTGGCTTTCGTAGTCGTGCACCCCGTAACTCCGCAGCTTGGTCAGCGAATCTTCTTTGACCTGCACTTCCTTTTTCAGTTTCAGGTATTCGGTTTCCACAATCTTAAACGCTTTCACCGCTACCTCTTTCTGCATCCGGTTAATGGTGGAGTCAACCAACTCTGCGATGTCATTGGCCATATCGGCTGCCATTTGCGCATCGCGGTCGTAAACAGTGATGTTCACTGCCATGAACTCGGTACGCCTGAACCTGAAATTGTTCTCATATTCCTTGAACAGCCTGGTCATCCGGTATTTCGAACCGGGTTTGATGTTGTAGTGTTCGAGGAGCTTATATTTTTTTACCACCCGGTCGCGGATCTTATTGGAATTCAGTATTTGCAGCATCTGTTCGGTTTGCTCTTCCTCACCAAATTCAAGGATATCTTTAGAACCACCCGTATTCTCGCTCAGCAGAACCTTGGAAATGGAATTGCTGGCTGTCGGGTACAAAATAACCGTTGACTTGAACAAAGGCGTGATAAAGGTCGGGCCCGAAAAAATCGCCGAAAGCAGCGCTGCAAGAATCCCGATTATGGCCAGGTGCTTCCTGTACTTGTAAATGACCTGCATGGCTTCACCTGAAAAAAAAGGCTTACTCACTTGATCTTGTTGTTCCATCGGCATGCTTGGTTAAGGCTGCCAAAAATAGGAAAATTTCTTCAACCGGCAATTGCAGCCATCAACGAAATTGTTAAAGTGCGGCTGGAGGTCGCCTTCAGCCGGTTCCGGTTTATTCGGCAACGAACAGTATCCTCACCAATTCCCTGAT
>JAJRWG010000342.1 GCA_024276895.1 Bacteroidota bacterium | reverse complement strand
GTCTCTTGCAGCGTAATTGTTGTTAACCTCAAAGCAATTAAGGCATTAACTACGAGAAGACTCTGTGAATATTTATCAAGGGGGTTATTGCCTCGATTCATTTAACAACAATTACACCGCAAAATTATTCCAAATCAAAGGGTTGGGAAATAGAGGATTCAGCGTAGATGAGTACGGGATTTACCGTAATCTTTTGCATAAACAGCAAACTCCGGCCCGGTAATACCCGGCCGGAGTTTGCTCCTCTTTCAATGGTTTTTTAAAATTTATTCCGAATACCTTTTCCGAAACTCTGCAGCAGCAGCTTTTCTTCTGGCGATTTCTTCCGGGTCTGTTTTTCCCAGGAACCATTTGTGCATCTCGCTGTTCAATACTTCGTCCAGTACTTTTTGCACATTGTCTGCATGGGCTGTGTGGCCATCTTCCCTGGCTTTTTCAATCAACTCCTCAATTTCGGGTACCAGTTCCATGTAGAACCTGTCGGCCACTTCAAAATTACCATGCCACTGTGTGTAGTCGGGTCCCATCATGGCCGCTCCCATCCGGGCTCGCCTGCCTTCGTGATGCCAGAGGTAGAAATAAGTCCATTCGATTTTATCATCGAAAGGGATAGAAGTGATCATGTTTTCAGCTTTCAAGGCTTTCATCAGTGTCAGTGCAGGCTTGCCAAATTTGTCGTTGTAAAGGTTCACCTGGTTGTCGTACTGCGTGTAGAAATTAAGGACATAATCCCTGGTGTGACACTGGAAGCACACATCCTGCATATTCGCCCGGCGTTGTTCCCAGGACAGGAAATCATCGGGCAAAGGCTCCCCGAGTTTTTTGTACTTAGCCTGCTGTGCAGCATCAATTTTTTCAGACACCTTAGGCCGCAGTGTCCAGCTGATCCTGTCGCCCACATCGTGCGTTACCTGCTGGTCAGGTGTTGCACTCATGTGGCAGGTTGCGCAGGTAGGGGCAGCCGAATAGTCTTGTCCAACTATCCAGGGCTGGGCATCGAGGTTCATTTCCTCGCGGTGAGCGCGAAAATTAATTCCGTGTTTTGATTCGTTGTAGATTTCCAGTTGCGGATGGTCGGGTCCCAGGTGGCACTTACCGCAATTCTCGGGTTGCCGTGCCTGTGCAACGGAGAAAGTGTGCCTGCTGTGACAGGCTGTACAAGAACCTTTTGAACCATCCAGGTTGATGCGGCCCATGCCGGTGTTTGGCCAGGTTTTGGGGTCGAACAAAAGCACACCGTAATCATTGTATTTGGGCTTGCCGTTTTCATCGGTTTGAAACTGAACCCTTGAACCGTGGCATTGCCAGCATCCGGATGCGGCTGCAGGATTTGCACCGTCGTTGTAAGCTGCGTGTCCTTCAACAATTTCTGCCAGCACATTATCCAGCGAACCCATGATCATCCCGGCATCGGCATGATGGCTGGTAGTAAACTGTTCGGTTTCATCCTCATGGCATTTTGCACAATCATTTGGGGTAACTATTGTTGCAATAAACTGACCTTCGTGCTCGTAACCGTCAACGTCTCCTTTTTCGGCCTGGTGGCAATCCAAACAACCAACATCCGCCTGTGCGTGCCTGCTGTTGCGCCATTGTTCGACAATTACTTTCCCGGCACCTTTTTCACCATGACAACTAATGCAGTGTTGTGTGCCCTCATCAACTGCAATGTTAGTGCTTGTTGCCGGTTTATCAAGTTGTACGTCGTTGGTCAATGCCGTGGACAATACCACAATAAGTAAGAGGCTCAATACGCCAATGATCGTTCTTTTGATTTTTGAATTTCTTGCCATTTCTATAATTTTTAAGGTTATTTGCTTTCAGAACTGAAAAAAGTGGGTTTAAAAACAAGCATTACCCAGGCCCAGTTGTTGTTGCTTTTGTATGCATCCCCGCTTGGATTGGAGGGATACTTCACAACCTGAAAAGTTTCGGTAGCCAGCATTTGTGAATAGCCACCCACGAAAGCGATATTTTTGGCTACCGCATATTTGATGGTGAAGTCGATCTCCGTTCCGAGTCCGCTGCTGTAATCTTTCCAAACGTTGTCCTGCAGTGAAGAAACCGTTGCCGCAGCCATGAAATAATGGGGGATCAAAGCAAAACTGAGTTTCTTGACATTGAATTTCAAAGGCAGGTAAATGTCGATCAGACCAACGTTCCCGTTATGGTTACCCACATAAAAATAGTCCATCCATCCGTTGAACTTGTGGTTGGTGCCGTAGAAGGGTGTAAACGACTTGTCTTTTTTTCCGACGGCACCCTGGTCTCTTGTTGCAGTACCGGAAAGGTATTCACCCCCGATCCCGAAAGAAAAGCCTTTGACCAGGTGGAGCGAAACGTCCCCGGCAAAGTACATGGCCGACAAATCGTTGTTTTTTTTGTTTTTTCCACCCTGAAGATAGGTAGCCAGATGAAATTTTACTTTCTTTCCATTAAAAGAGAACCTGCCTCCCAGGGTTTGGCTGTAAGCGATTTTTTCATCATACTTGGTTGTGTCGGGATTATTATCGTAAGCCAGTCCGTTATTCAGGAATAAAATGCTCAAGCCCGACTTTTCGCTGAAATTGCCGTGATAGTAAATCCACTGAATGGCTTTGTAGTTTTTGTTGACGTAATCAACCCTGTACAGAGACTCCTCCATGGCGTTAAAAGCAAAACCAACATCCATGATATGATTTTTGCTGAAAAAGAATTTCAGCATGGCGGCATCGTGGCTGCGCGCCTGCTGGGTCCAGCCCACGTTCCCGAAAATGCGGTGGTCGTCGTAGATAACTTCCATTCGTCCCACTTTGAGGTCAAGCACTTTGGCTAATTTTACCTGTGCCCAGGCCTCGTGTACCGAAAAACCATAGACGTCGCCCTTATTTAAGGTGTTAACATCGCCCCAAACCCTGACATCCTGGAGGCTGATGTATGCTTTGAAAATGCTGTTGGCAAAATACCCATTCAAACGGGTGCGCTGGCTAACGAAACTTGCGGCATTAGAACCATCAGGAAACAATGTTTTGTATCCATGCCGGTACTCATAACGCGGCCTTACTTCACCTGTTATTTTTACTGTTTGGGCGAAGATTCCGCCTGCCGCAAAAGTGAATAACCCGATAAAAAGAATGGTAGATAAAAATTTGTTCATAGCTGATTGATTTAATTAAAAAGAATTTAAGACATTTAATTCTGAAATGGAAACACAAAATTAATGAAAAACGAAATATATTTTTTGAAAGAGAAAGAGAATCAATCAATTTAGAAGATTTCTAAATTGAAAGGAGGGAATATAAGGCTAATTAACAGGTTTATAATTCATTTACATATAATCGGCGATGGTATTTTCTTTAAGATAACGGACAAAATCAGCTGACATTTTTTTTATCAGATTGTCCCTGATACATTTCTCCATGGGACAGATGTGGTGTTCTTCGGAGCATCCTTCAATTTCAACCTCACCTTCGATGGAGCGGTAGATGTCGTAGATGGTGATGTCAGCAGGATTCTTTTTCAGCATAAAGCCCCCGGACGGACCCCGGAATGAGGTGAAAATGCCATCCTTGACAAGCCGTTGCAATACTTTTCCAATATGGTGCTTTGAAAAACCTGTTTCTTCAGAAAGCTCAATGGCATTCACAGGCCTGTCGACCTTTGCGATCAAAATGGCCGAATGGATGCCAATGGTTGCGGCATCTGAAAAATTAACTATTCGTGGCATTTTGGTTAATTTTTAACAATGCAATATTACATAATTTAAGCGTTACTTTTCCGAAATAGGGAGGGAGATTTTGTTAGAGCCGGGCCTGAACCGTCGTCTGACCACTGATGTAAAATGCTTCAAAACAGAACAATCGTTCTCCAGTGGTCTGACGACTTGAAACCGTTTAAACAAAAAAAGCCACCCTTTCAGGCGGCTGCTTAGTAGCGGGGGCCGGATTCGAACCAACGTCCGCCTCAGGCGGATATGAGCCCGTTCTTACATTTTCAGGATTTGCTTACGAATGAATTCCCTTCCTTTACCGCTTTTCAGG
>JAJRWG010000341.1 GCA_024276895.1 Bacteroidota bacterium | reverse complement strand
TTACGCCAACGAACGCAAGCAGTTTGGAAAACCCATTTCCAAGTTCCAGATCAACGCTTTCAAACTGGCCGACATGGCCATGAAAATTGAGTTGGCCCGTAACCTGCTGTACAAAGCCTGCTGGCTTAAAGACAACGGCAGGCCATTTAGTAAAGAAGCCGCCATGTCGAAGCTTTACTGTTCTGAAATCGCAAAGGAAGTGGCCGACGAAGCCGTTCAGCTTCACGGTGGTTATGGACTGATGAAAGATTACGATGTGGAACGCTTTTACCGCGACCAGCGCCTGCTGCAAATCGGCGAAGGCACTTCCGAGATCCAGCGATTGGTGATTTCACGGTTAATCGGTTGCTGACCCCTTTGAAACCTCACTGCAAAGAGAAGAACTCAGCAGTAACGAATTTGATAAAGACAAAATATTGAGCTTATGAATAAGGTTGTAAAAAATGCAAAAGAAGCGATAAAAGGCATGCGGAACGGGCAGACCTTTATGCTTGGGGGATTTGGTTTATGTGGCATCCCTGAAAATACCATTAAGGCGCTTGTCGAATCCGGATTAACTAATTTAACCTGCATTTCGAACAATGCCGGCGTGGATGATTTTGGACTGGGGCTGTTGTTGAGGAAACACCAGGTTAAAAAGATGATTTCATCCTATGTGGGTGAGAACAAAGAGTTTGAACGTCAGCTTTTGTCGGGTGAATTGGAAGTGGATTTAATTCCCCAGGGCACCCTGGCTGAACGCCTCAGGGCCGGGGGGGCAGGAATCCCTGCTTTTTATGTGCCGGCAGGTTACGGAACCGAAGTCGGGGAAGGCAAGGAAAGCCGTGAGTTCAATGGGAAGATGCACTTGCTGGAATATGGCCTGACCGCCGATTTTGCCGTGGTAAAAGCCTGGAAGGGCGATACCATGGGCAACCTGATCTACAGGGAAACAGCCAACAACTTTAACCAGGCCATGGCCATGGCAGGTAAAATTACCATTGCCGAAGTTGAAATCCTGGTTCCTGCCGGTGAATTGAATCCCAACGAAATTCATACACCCGGAATTTTTGTCCAGCGGATATTCCAGGGCGTGAATTACGAGAAACGAATTGAGTTTGAAACAGTACGCGAGTAGAACAGTGATTTCAGGACGAACTGTACGAATCATCCTGAAACTTCAATGTTCATGTAAAATCTAAAACAAGAAAAAATGAGTCTGGATAAAAACGGAATAGCGAAAAGAATAGCTCAGGAGTTAAAAGACGGATACTATGTAAATCTTGGTATCGGCATCCCCACTTTGGTAGCCAATTTTGTTCCCGAGAATATTGAAGTTGTCCTGCAGTCTGAAAACGGCTTGCTCGGCATCGGGCCCTTCCCCGAAAAAGGCAAGGCTGACCCTGACCTGATCAATGCGGGGAAACAAACGGTTACCACCATTCCCGGTTCTGCCTTTTTCGATTCCTCACTCAGCTTTGCCATGATACGCGGCGGCCATATTGACCTTACTGTTTTGGGTGCATTTGAAGTCACAGACAAGGGGGATATTTCCTCCTGGAAAATCCCCGGTAAAATGGTGAAAGGAATGGGCGGCGCCATGGATTTGGTTGCAGCGGCGAAGAATATCATCGTGGCCACCACCCATACCGACAGGCATGGAAAACCCAAGCTTAAAACATCCTGTGACCTTCCTTTAACAGGTGTAAATTGCGTGAAAAAGATTGTGAGTGATTTAGCCGTCATTGACGTCACCGACAAAGGCTTTAAGCTCATGGAAAGGGCCCCGGGAGTCAGTGTGGAAGAAATCCTTGAAAAAACCGGGGCAGCCGTAATTGTGGAAGGTGATATTCCGGAAATGAAATTGTAGAGGGTAGCAAATCCGGATATCCGGGTGATTTTCAGAACCATTTGCCATTGGATTTTGTGTGCAGCAGGAACAATCTCCCTGTTTAAATGCAGAACCCGCATGGATAATTTTTGACTGTTTTCTGTTTTTTATGTACCTTTGGGCATCTTTTAACCATTTTTAAAACTATGCTTTATGGAATACGATAACTATTTTGGAAGCGTCCCGTTCTTTTTTATGGTCCTGATTCTTCTTATCTACATTGCGGCCATGTGGCGGATTTTTGAGAAAGCCGGAAAACCGGGCTGGGCATCAATTATTCCCATTTACAACTTAATTGTCCTCCTGGAAATCGTCGGTAAGCCCTGGTGGTGGTTGCTGTTGATGTTTATTCCAATCGTCAATGTTATTTTCGGTGTTTGGGCCATCAACCTGCTTTCCAAAAGTTTTGGGCAAAATGAAGGATTTACCCTGGGCTTGATTTTTCTCGGGTTCATTTTCTACCCCATGCTTGGTTTCGGCAACTTTGAATACAAAGGACCCGCCGGGGAGTAGTCAGTTCTTTTTCAGGAACCGTATTGCTTTTTTGTCCGTTATCTTCTAATTTTAATCAGCTTACTGATGGCTGTCTTTTGGAATGGTATTCAAGTGACGATTCCGGATTTACTCAAAAACCCTGATCAACTTACTCTCCCCCACCCCTAAATCAAACCAAAAAACCAAATCATCACCAACCCTTTTTTGAGAAGGAGGAGTGCCATCAACAAGTAAAAACCATGAACGGGTGGCAAACGAAAGCCCTTTGATGGGGGTGTCGGAAAGATTGCGGATTCGCACAGTACCGTCAGGCAACACTTCGTAACTCACCTGTTCAACAGACAGGCGATAATTCAGGAAATCGCGGATAGTGGTAACGTTGAGTTTGCCGTCATCGCGCAGTTTAGCCATGCGTTTCAAAGTCCGGTTGAATCCGGGAGCAGCAACAACGGTGCTGTCGCTGTTCCAAACCCAAAAACCTTTGGCAGGGTCAACCCAGGCCGGGTAGCAATGGTTGATCTCCACGGCCCAGTCGTCCATTATATTGCTGAGTACCTGACTATTGAAATAGTAATTCCAAAGGCGGTCCTGCGGCACATAAAGTACGCCGGTGGTGGGCCAGTGATAAAGTTCAGCCGTGCGTAAGGGGTGTTGCCAGAAATCGGGTCTGGGATAAAAGTCACCAAAGCCGGAGTAAGGTTTTTCCAGGTTGTTACCGAATCGAAATGCCGAGAAAGGAGCATATTCCTCGTAGTAAGCATTCCAAAAATATTTGACATCATATTTTTCCCAAATGTCACGCACATAAAATTCCGACCCTTCCACACTGCCGTCGCAAATCAAATCTTCGCGATTATTCCGGATTTTGTTGTTGTAGCCGTGGTCAATCCAGCTTGGAGAAGCAAAACTTTCCTGCATGAAACGGAGTGCCGTATCCATCCTTTGACGGTTTGTGGTATTTTGCTCGGGTGTATGCAGGCAAATGTCATAACCAAGGGGTTGAAGGTAGTTCAAAAACTCATGGAAAGCAGTGTCAGTGAGGATGGTACTCTCAAGTCCTGTGAACTTTCCATCAGAAACAGCCGTGTTGGAAGTTCTGTCAGGATTGTCCCAGAACACGCTTTTGGTTACCGGAATGTTGTAAAAGACGAATCCGCCGGTGGCATTTTCGGGCTTGCTGATTGTTTCCGATCCGAAATAAATCGCACGGTTGGTACGAATGTCAGTCCAATCTGCATGTTCCGTCCAGATGTAAGTTGCCAGATAACCTTGCGGATTTTTCATAAAACGGGGTAGATTTTTTGCTTTGGTTCCCACAAAAATGGAAAAAGTATTTTGCCTGCTCCCCTCTTCCGCATACTTGCTCGCTGACCAGTCCACTTTCAGGTCAACCGTATCATTGTCCAGCGGAAAATGCAGGAAAGGATGGTCTTTTTCGTAATCAAGATTAATGGCCAGCAGTTTATCGGCCGGCCTGACCTGCAGGGAAGAGAGACCGGTCGTATGGTAAATAATCAGCGAATTCGGCTTGTCGCCAAACCTGACTCCTTCCCTGTCCAACCAGTACTCTTCCTGAAAATCCTTCGTTTCGGCCTTGCGGTTGCTGCGATAAACCCCGGTTGCTTCCTGCCCGCTTTTCATCACCAGCGTCTGCCGGGAAAACTCCTGTCCTTCTTCGTGACGGCTTACGGCCTGAACCTGAATTTCAGGACTGTAAGCCTCGCAGGACAGTTTCAACTCTACGCCTTTTCCCTCAAAATACAATTCCACCCTGTTGCCAAGCGTATCAGCAGTATTGAACCGCAAAGCCGATTGTTTCTTCTTTCTTCGCTTCCCCCGGATTTGCTCTGTGAAATACCACATGTTGTTCACTATGATATTTCCGTCCCTGCCCACAATCCTGACCGACTTGTCTTTTTTCTGATAAAAAATCTTGTAAAAACTTCCCGTAAAAACCGGAGACTCAGGAAGGGCTGCATTCTTTCTTTTTTCAACAATCCGTGGAAAAAAGGAAGGGTTTTTGATGACTTCAATTTCAATTTTCAGATCGTCAATCCGCATGGTATTTTTCCCGTCGTTATTCCACAGGTAGGCTTTAATGACGGCTGTTTCAGTAATGTTGGCGGGAACAGAAAGCGCATCGGAAAAAAAGATCCATCGCCCGCTTTCGGTAACCAGAGGTCCCAGGTTGATGCCATCCCAGTAAAGATCCTGTTTGTCTTGTTTTAGACTCACTACAAACAAGGCGTTATCGCCGGGTGTATCGGTGTAAATCCATCCACTGACTTTTAACAAAACATTCTTTCCTTTGGCAGTTTCCGGAAAGGGGCTTTCGAATCCTAAACCAAAAGGGCTGGATGCATCAACTTTTGCAAAATGCACTCCGGAATGCGCAAAACCGGAGTCAATTGTTTGCAGACCA
>JAJRWG010000037.1 GCA_024276895.1 Bacteroidota bacterium | reverse complement strand
TCGACGCCCTTTACGGCCTGGCCGATTACACCCCCGACGAAGCTTCCATCTTTTTCAACCTGTAAAACCAACAGCAATGAACAACAAAATAAAAATCACCGGCATCATCATCGGCACCCTGCTCATCGGCTTTGTGATCGGTTTTCTGGTCAATGGCAGGCTGGTGCGAACACGGGTAAGCCAGATGAAGAATTTCTACACCGAAAAGGGCGCTCAACATGCCTTCATGCGTGTGATCGACCCCACACCCGAACAGATGGAACAAATCCGCCCCATCCTGCAGGAACATGCCTGGCAGAACCGGGACCTGTACTTCGAGTACCGTGAAAACCAGCAACAATTGTTCGAGCACCTGGAGGATGAACTCCGCCCCTACCTCACCGAGGCGCAGTTGGCACGTCTTTCGGAATTAAAAAACCGCTGGCAAAACCGTTTCGAAGGGAGGGGACTCGGAAGAGGCCCCGGATTCGGACGCGGACCGGGTCCCCACGGGCCGCGCCCCGGAGGCAGGCCGGGTGGCGGAGGCCCACCCTGAAAAACTTTTGTTAAAGCAACTCGTTGGCCAGGTTGGCCAGCTCGGAACGTTCGCCTTTTTCCAGCAACACATGGCCGTAAATATCGTGCTGCTTGATGCGGTCGATGAGTACCGAAAGGCCGTTGGACTGTGAGTCGAGGTAAGGGGTATCAATCTGGTAAATGTCACCGGTGAAGATGATCTTGGTGTTTTCTCCGGCACGGGTGATGATGGTTTTTACTTCGTGTGGCGTGAGGTTCTGGGCCTCGTCAACGATAAAACACACATTGGAAATGCTACGTCCGCGGATGTAGGCCAGCGGTGTGATCATCAGTTTCTCGTTTTCGATGGCATCCGAAATGCGCTTGTACTCTTTGTCCTGCTCACCGAACTGGCTCTGGATGAATTTGAGGTTGTCCCACAAAGGCTCCATGTAGGGATTGATCTTTTCGTGGATGTCGCCCGGCAGGTAACCGATGTCTTTGTTGCTTAGCGGCACGATGGGCCTGGCCAGGTAGATCTGCTTGAAGTTCCGGCGTTGTTCCCAGGCACCGGCCAGTGCCAGCAGGGTTTTTCCCGTTCCGGCTACCCCTTGTAAAGTCACCAGTTTAATTTCGGGGTTGAGGATGGCATGCAGGGCGAACACCTGTTCCGCATTGCGGGGCATGATGCGTGAAACCGCCCTTTTTTCCACCCGCTCAATGCGATCGGTAACAGGATTGAAAAAGGCCAGTGCCGATGCACGATCGCTTTTCAGGATGAAATAGTGGTTTGGGAAAGGTTTTTCAATATTCAGGTCGCTCACACTGCAAAAACCTTCCTTGTAAAGCTGATCGATGACATTGGGGTCAACACCCTCCACAAAGCTGCTGCCGGTGTACAGCGAGTCGATGTTCTGTACTTTGCCGGTTTCAAAATCCTCAGCGGTCAGGCTCAGTGACTTGGCTTTCAGCCTGAGGTTGATGTCCTTGCTGACGAGGATGACCTTTTTATCAGGATTTTCTTCCTGCAGCTTTAAAGCCGCGTTCAGAATACGGTGATCGGGTTTATTGTCGTTGAAGATGGAACGGGCATCTGTCTTGCTGTTTTCATTCATCACCACTTTGAAGCGCCCTTTTTCGGGACCGTTGAGCCGCCGCCAGTTTTTCATGGTGGATTTCCCGGAGATGCTGTCCAGAAAACGGATAAACTCGCGGGCTTCGAAATTCTTGATGGTGTTGCCCTTCTTGAAGTTGTCCAACTCCTCCAGAACGGTAATCGGAATGGCCACATCGTTGTCGGCAAACTCGTTGATGGCGTTGTGGTTGTACAAAATAACGGAGGTGTCAAGTACGAATATTTTGCCCGGTTTGTTGGCTGCTTTATCGGCGCTGCGCTTTGCCATAGGTAAGACTGTTTTGTTCCGCTGTAAAACTAAGGTGGAAAAAGACTGTTCCCTGTCAAGCGAACGCCAAGTTTCTAACAAAATTGCGTTGACAAATTAATTTGAGAATTTGAAAATGAAGCAATAAAAAAACAAACCTTAAACTTTCAACTTTCAACTTTCAACTTTTAAACTTTCAACTTTTCAACTTTCAACTCTAAGTACTCCAGGCACTCTAAGTACTCCAGGCACTCCGGAAAACTTCCTTACTTTTGTTTGCTTAAGATTCATTTATGGAAACCGAAAAAAAACTCTTCCTGCTGGATGCCATGGCGCTGATTTACCGTGCTTATTTTGCATTCAGCAAGAATCCGCGCATCAACTCCAAAGGGCTGAATACCTCGGCCGTACTGGGTTTTGCCAATACCCTGCTGGAAATTCTCACCAAAGAAAAACCCACCCACATCGGCGTGGCTTTCGATACCGAAGTACCCACCCTGCGCCACGACAGCTTTACCGACTACAAAGCCAACCGCGAAAAAATGCCCGAAGACCTGGCTGCGTCCATCCCCTATGTGATGGCACTCATCAAAGCCATGAACATCCCCATCCTGTCGGTGGACGGCTACGAAGCCGATGATGTCATCGGCACATTGGCCAAAAAGGCGGAACAGGATGGATTCAAGGTTTTTATGATGACCCCCGACAAGGATTTCGGGCAGTTGGTTTCCGAAAACATTTTCATGTACAAGCCTGCCCGCATGGGCAACAAGGCAGAGGTCTGGGGTGTTGAAGAAGTCCTGAAGCGCTACGGCATCAAAGCGCCCACCCAACTCATCGACATCCTCGGACTGTGGGGCGATGCCTCGGACAACATCCCCGGGGTACCGGGAATCGGTGAAAAAATAGCCATCAAACTCATCGAAAAATACGGCTCGGTGGAAAACCTTTTAAAAAATACCGACGAGCTGAAAGGGAAACAAAAAGAAAACCTGGAAAAATTCGCCGACCAGGCCCTGCTTTCCAAGAAACTGGCCACCATCGAACTGGACGTTCCCATCAAGTTCGAAGAAGAAAAACTGAAAATGGGTCCGCCCAACATCGAAGAACTGAAAAAGCTGTTCGACGAACTGGAGTTCCGTAATTTCGCCCAACGCTATTTCAGCAAAATTGCCGGTGAGAGCGCGGCGGGAGCTGCCCCCGTGCAGGCCAGTCTTTTCGGCGAGGGTGAAGGGGGTGAAGCGGAATTCAAAACCATCCACAACACCCCGCACACCTACCACCTGGCTGACACGCCGGCCAAAGTCAAAGAGCTGGCCGCCAGGCTTAAAAAACAAAAATCCTTTTGCTTTGACACCGAAACCACCGGGCTGGATGCCAACAACAGCGAACTGGTGGGACTTTCATTCGCATTCAAACCCCACGAGGCCTGGTACGTTCCAGTCCCTGAAAATTACAATGAAGCCCTGCAAACCGTCCGCATTTTCAAGCCCGTTCTGGAAAACAAAAAAATCGAAAAGGTCGGGCAAAATATCAAGTTCGACATCTCCATCCTCAAATGGTACGAAACGGACGTGCAGGGTCACTTTTTCGACACCATGATCGCCCATTACCTGCTGCAACCCGACATGCGCCACAATATGGACGTGCTGGCCGAAACCTATCTGAACTACCGCCCTGTTTCCATTCAAAGCCTCATCGGGAAAAAGGGAAAGAACCAGTTGAGCATGCGCCAGGTGGACACCGAAACCATCAAGGAGTACGCCGCCGAAGACGCCGACATCACTTTGCAACTCAGTGAAGTCTTCGCCCCCAAACTGAAGGAAACGGGCACCGAAAAACTTTTCAACGAAATCGAAATGCCACTGGTGCCGGTGCTGGCTTCCATGGAGCGCGAGGGCATTAAGCTGGATGTGGAAGTGCTGCGGGAATTCAGCAAAGAGCTGGAAACCGACATCGCCCGGCTGGAGAAAGCCATTTACGAAGAGGCCGGTGAGCAATTCAACATTTCTTCCCCAAAACAACTGGGAGTGATTCTGTTTGAGAAACTGAGGGTGGCTTCCAAACCGAAAAAAACCAAAACCGGACAGTACTCCACCGGCGAAGACATCCTGGTGAAGCTCGAAAGGCGGCATCCCATCGTTTCAAAAATCCTGGAATACCGTTCTCTCACCAAGCTGAAATCCACTTACGTGGATGCCCTGCCCGCGCTGGTCAATCCCCGCGACGGTCGCATCCACACCTCCTACAACCAGGCCGTTGCCGCCACGGGTCGCCTCAGTTCCAACAATCCCAACCTGCAAAACATCCCCATCCGCACCGAGCGGGGAAGGGAGATCCGTAAGGCTTTTGTTCCCCGTAACAAGGATTACACCCTGTTTGCAGCTGACTACTCGCAAATCGAGCTGCGCATCATTGCCCACCTGAGCAAGGACAAAGCCATGATGGAAGCCTTCAGTAAAGGGCTTGACATCCACCAGGCCACGGCAGCACGGGTTTACGGGGTGGGGCTGGGGGATGTCACCCGCGACATGCGCCGCAACGCCAAGATGGTTAACTTCGGACTCATTTACGGCATTTCGGCTTTCGGACTGTCAGAACGCCTGGGCATCCCCCGCAGGGAAGCAGCGGACATTATCAATAGTTATTTTGAACAGTATCCGGGCATCAGAAAGTACATGTAGGAATCCAAAGTTTTTGCACGCGAACACGGCTATGTGGAAACCATCATGGGACGGCGGCGCTACCTCAAAGACATCAATTCGGCCAATGCCACGGTGCGTTCCTTTGCCGAGCGAAATGCCATCAACGCCCCCATCCAGGGCTCCTCGGCCGACATGATCAAAATCGCGATGATCAACATCTTCGAAGCTTTCGAAAAACAAAAACTGAAGTCGAAGATGCTGCTGCAGGTACACGATGAACTGGTGTTTGATGCCCATCTGGATGAATTGGATGAAGTAAAAAAGATAGTGGAAGACAAAATGAAAAACGCCATCCCGCTGGATGTTCCCGTGGTGGTGGACATGAATACGGGAGGCAACTGGCTGGAAGCACATTAAACCTACCCCAAACTTTTCCAAAGTTCAAAACTTTGGAAAAGTTTAAAAGATGAATATTCAGACTTAAACTCCGAATATTCATATGATTTTTCGGACTTTCATTCCGAATTTTCATATTTTTTTGTATTTTTGCATCACTAGTGTCCACTAAAAAATAAATATTGTTCTTTGAAATCATTGATAATCTAAATTTTACGAGTGTTTTAGCTACGTGTCGATTTGAAATCGTTATTAGTGGAAAATAATCCACGATGAATAACGGTAAATATGTTTT
>JAJRWG010000340.1 GCA_024276895.1 Bacteroidota bacterium | reverse complement strand
GTGCTTTTGCCGGGGACCTCCCAGATCTTTATCTCCCGTTCATTGTTTCCCAGCGAAGCAAGTACCAGCGATTTGCTGACGATCTCGCTGCTGCGTTGTCCCGCACGGCTGTCTGCTTTGCGGTCCCACATCAGGAAATGCAGGCCGACGATCTTATTGTAGTGGTTGTGCAGGCTTACCAGGCTGCTCAGGGTATTTTCTTTCCGTCCGAAACTTGTTTCAGGCATCTGGCTCTTCATTTGCTGCGGGTTTAAGTCCTGCTTCCTGAAAGCTGTCAGGTCCCACAGCTTAATGGTGTTGCTGCCGTCGCCACTGGCCAACAGATTTCCTTCGGGACTGAACGCCAGGCAGTTCACTTTGGTGGTGTGTTCGGGCAGTGTTGACAGGGTTTTGCCTGTTTTCGTCTCCCAGATCACCACCTTATTGTCATCCGACCCGGAAGCCAACAGGAGGGCGTCGGGACCGAACGCCAGGCAGTTCACACGCTCGGAATGCCCTTTAAGTCCCATGCTTTGAAAGTCCGCATCGCACAGGCAAAGCTGGATGGAATTGTCGGGAAGGGCGTAAGCAAAATACTTTCCGTCGGTGCTGAAAGCAAGGTTGTTCCGTGTTGCTGCAACGTCCTTAAACTCTTTGACAATGGTGTAGCCGTTGGTATCCCAGACGATGATCCGGTTTTCGGATGCCGTTGCCAGGTAGGGTCCCCCGGGAGAATACACGACGCTGATCACGGGCGCCTTGTGCCCGTTTAGGTTTGCGATCACAGTTCCGCTTTCGATCTCCCAGATCTTAACCGTTTTATCGTCCGAGGCGGAGGCCAGCCGGCTGCCGTTGCCATTGAAGCAGGTTGCGTTCACCTGTTCGCTGTGGGCTTGTAAAACCCGGTAAACCTTACCGGAGGGTAATTCCCAGATCAGAATACTGTTGTGCCCGTTCCCGGAACTTGCCAGCAGGTTCTCGCCGGGGCTTACGACAAAATGTTTCATCTTCTGGGTATAATCCGTTTCAAAGGGACTCACCGGGTAATCGGGGTAGTCTTTTACGCCGCTGAGCTGGTAATTAATTTCCCCCTCGTCAAGAAAATCAGCCATCCGCAAGGCGTAAAGGGCGTATAGTTTGGCTGCGTTGTTGTTCTTTGCCTGCCATTCTTCTGCTGCGTTGTCTGTCAGTTCAAGGGCGATGTTCCTGTTCAGTTCGATGAGTGTGCTTTCGAGTTCGCTGGCGAACTCGCTGGCTTTTCTTTTCTGAACCAGGGCTTTGGCTTCGCTAAGCAATGCTCTTTTTTTATTGGCGATGGCAATCTTCTCGTTGTCCATTGCCCGTGCTTCGTTAACCAGTGCTTGTGCCAGGTTGTCCATGGCGGTTTGTTCGCTGGCCCTGAGCGATTTCGCCATTTTTACCAGCGAGTCGCTTTTGGTTTCCAGTTCGGCCACGGTTTGTTCAAGGGTTTCGTTGAGTTCTTTAGTCTTACGCTGGAGCATGGCAAAGTAGAAAACCAGCCCTGCAAGGATAAGGAGTATGGTTGCTGCCGCCAGTGAACGCCTGCGGATACGTTTCCGGGTGGCCCGGATCTCGTTTTGCAGCTGGATTTGCCTGGCCTTACGTTTGGCTGCCTCCTCCGCCTGTTGTTCTTCAAGAAGCCTGCTGTTTTTGGCTTTCAGGATGGGTGCAACCAATGTGTCGTGACTGAGTTCGTAAGAAAATCCACCGGTTTGGTTGGGCTGCGAACGCAACAGTCGCTTGTTGACAAGGTACTCCAGTGTTTCGTCGCTGATGTGATAAAACTTGCTGATCTGAGTTTCGTCCAGGGGCAGGCGGCGTTCATCTTCCTCAAAAATGAGGCCCTCTTCAATAAAAATCCTGGTCGGTTTTTGCTGGTCGTCCAGCAGCCCGCCAATAATGTTGTGGTAGTAATTGCTGAAAATCTCACCGATGTTGCCGAGGTCTTCTTCGGTGACGATCTTTTTGCGCTTTCCCAACACGATGTTGTCTTCGATGTACTGGCAAAGTATCTGCAATTGCGCCGATTCCACTTCGTTCAGTTTGCCTTCTTTGGTCAGGAAGCGAATGATCTTCTCAATGGCCGCATCCGTAAAATCAAAGGGTTCGGACTGAAAGACAAGGTCTTTTTTGTAAGCGGGCGACAGGATGGCGTCTTCGGCCTGGTTCCGGTTCAGGGGCGAGAGTTCGTAGATTTTTTTGAGCATGCCCGGTATGGCGTCCTTCATCCCGTTGAGGAGGTTCATTTTATCGGAACGGATGGCGAACAGCACTTTCACGTCCAGCGGCTTGAAGAAGAGTTCTTTTTCCGCTTCGCTGAGGAAACCGGGTTCGCTGCTGATCTTTTCCTGGAACGTCCTGAGCAATTCCTGCGGCACCCTGACGTTGAGGCTGCCGGCAAGCTGCTGCTTGAATTCTTTTTGGCTTTCGTCGGGGTAGGTGAAAAAGTTCTCGAACTGGTCGAAAATGAGTAAAAACCCTTTTTCGCCCTTTTCGGCGATATGCCTTGCTTTCAGGTGGTGCCAGAGCGAATTTCCGTTGGGATCTATTTTTTCAAGAAAGGTTTTGGGAGGGGGTGTTTTGTTGATCTCGTCGATAAACAGCGCCAGGGGCAGCCTGTCACCCGGCTCGCGGTAACTGCTGAACCAATGGGTAAAGGGCAGGTAATTGCCCTCTTCGAGAAACTTCGGCAGCAGCCCGGCGTTGATGAGGGAACTTTTGCCCAGGCCCGACTTGGAGATCAAAACCACCAACTGTTCAACCCGGACAAACTTGTAAAGCTTTTCGATGTCGTCGTCACGGCCAAAAAATATCTTCCTGTCTTCGTACTAAAACGGCGGTGCACCGGGATACCTGAACTTTTTTGTTGCTTTCATTTTTTTTAGAGTCGGGTTAGTTGATGGCAGTTTTGCCGCATTAAGTTTCCAGGCTTTTCAGCTCTTTATTCAGCTCCATCAGAGCCAGTTTGATTTTGTTGTGGTCCACTTCGGACGTACTTTCTTCCAGTACGCCCAGGTTAATCTTACGCATCAGACGGTTGTATCTGCCTTCGAGAAGGATGATGTCTTCAACCAGGTCGGTTTCGCCCTTGCCGCTGAAAAAAGCCTTCGCCGTTTGAATGGCTTTTTCTATTTTGTCCTGGGCAATGAAATTCTCGATTTGCTCAGAAACAACGCTTTCCTCATCACCCGTTTCGCGAAGCAGGCCCTCTGCTTCACACTTATCGTACAGTTCACGAATAAAAAGGTGCATGTCTTCGTCCACAAACTTGATTTTGAACTGTTCGATGCAAAAGCACTTGGTTTCGTAATCGAAGGCTTTGTTGTAGGCGTACTTGGTTTTACCCATTTGCAATTGGAGTATCCTAAGCAGCAACTGGACGTACCATTTTTCAAATTTAAAACCCAGAAAAATCAGGCTGTCGGCTTCTTTCAGTGCATTTTTCAGATTGGTCGGCAGTTCCCTGTCGCCCATGATCTCCGAAAGGAAATCAAAAAGGTCGTCGTAAGTAAGGATGAGCGACTCCCATTTTTCCACATTGCCCAGCAGGTTGTAGATCAGCGGTGCTTCATTGGTTGGTTCGGGCACTTCCTCCGGCGCGGTGGTTTTGTCGTAAAAAGAAAAATTGTGATTGATGTTGTTTTTCTCGAACACCCTTTTAAGATTCAGGTCGGGCGTAGCCGAAATGATCAGGTGGAAGGGAAGCCGCGAAATGGTGTGAAAAACCTCATCATCACATTCTGATTGGTACAACTGCTCCATTTTGTACCCGAAATGCATTTTCTCTTCCGCGGAATTGAAAAGAAAAAAACCGTCTTTTTTGTAATAGGATAGCTGCTTTTTGCTGTCATCCGATTCAATCTGCTCCAGCAGCAATTGTTCAAAAGGTTTTCCCTCTTTGGACAGCCACAGTTCAGGCCCCAGCAGCAGGATGCATTTTTCCTTTTTTATTTTGTCCAGTATGAAATCCCATTCGATAGTTTCGGGCATAGTTTCAGGTGTTTAGTGTTTTTTCGAGTGTGTCCGGTAGTTTAAATCCTGCCTCAGGATACGACAATAATACGAAGATTTGGCGAAATGGCTTCGTATTGCTGAAACTTTTTACAGGCTGGGCCTTTGTGAAAATGCGTGCCGGAAGCAGGCTGTGGAAAGTCCGCCTTCGTCTTTTTTGAAAGGAAAACCGTTTCCCCATCATGACTGTTTCAGTATCTCCGCCACGCGGAAGGCATTGGCGTAAATGGTCCAGGTGTAAGGCACGCTGCCTCCTGTGGGCATAAAACTGCCGTCGGTTACGTACAGGTTGTCCACCTGGTGGGCACGGCAGTTTTTATCCAGCACCGATGTTTCCGGGTCGTTACCAAAACGGCAACCACCGGCCATGAGGTTGGAAGGGGGTGAGCCGCTGACGCCCATGCTGATATTTTCCGCCCCCATCTCTTCCAGTACATTTGTCGCTTTTCGGGCAAGAAAGCGCCCCACTTTCAGGTCGTGGGGATGGTAACCCAGCCGGATGCGTGCCACGGGGTCATTCCATTTGTCCTTAACTTTTTCGTCCAGTGCAACGAAACAATCATCGGTTGGCAGCCAGTCGTTGAAAACTTCAAATCTGAGCTTTCGTAGTTTGGTAAAATAATCGTGGAGTTTTACTTTGAGTTCGGAACCATAAATAAGGCGGTCGCCGTCCCATTTATTTCGGATCAGTTTGCCCATGGCATTGGCGTGTTCCCACAAAAAGTCGATGGTGCCTCCTTTGGCCTTGCCGCCAAAACTTTCATCTTCAATCTCGTACCAGTGCTGGATGGAGCGGTTTACAAAAAGGCCTATTGCTGCCAGTTTTGCGGCTTCGTCATCCGGGAGTTCATCGTAGAAAAACTGTCCCGAGCCGCTTCCTCCCCCCGAAAAAATAAGGTTTTTTCCAAGCTGCCAGTTGTTGTTGGCCAGCCCGTAGGGATACTTCTTCCCCTTGCTCATCAGCAGCAGGCGGGCTGTTTCCACCGCCTGTGCCGCCACAACAAAGTGGTCGGCTTCAATGCTTTGTTTTTGGTTCTCCTTATCGTGATACCATGCCCGCATGACCCTGTAATTGTCGTCAGTTTCCAGATTGAAAACCTTTGCGTTGGGAATCACAGTGCAGTTGCCCGTGGCGATGGCACCGGGCAGAAGCGCTACCCGTGAGCTGCCTTTGGCATCGGTGGCGCAACCGTAACTACCGCAAAAATTGGAGTACGAACAACTAAAACGTTCTTCCTTTGGCCGTGAAAGAATGGCGCGGGGAACGGGCTTGGCCATGAAACCAAGTGCATCGCAGGCCTTGTCAATTTTTCCGGAGATGATGTTTTCAGCCAGGGGCGGGAAAGGAAAGTCTTTGGTCGAACGCGGTTCCAGCGTTGAGTGCGGGACGACCTTTCCCGAAACGCCAACAACGGTCTCTACTTTGGTATACCAGGCTTCCATTTCGTCGTAGCTGATAGGCCAGTCCACCACGTTGGCACCTTCGATTTCGCCGTAGGTGGAAAGCAGCCTGAAATCATTGGGCTTCAGACGGTGAAAGTAACCGCTCATAAAATTTGAAGAGCCGCCCACACAGTTACCGTTCCAGAAATCCCTGCCCGATTCGTAAGTAGGCACTGCATCCCAGCCGCCTTCGTCGTTCTGATTCTCCAGCACCTGGGGTTCCTCAAGCAGCGAAGGGGTGTAAACGCTGCGGCGGGTGGCTACAATTTCGTCTTTCGTGAGGTCTTTGGTCCTGAACCAGGGCCCTTTCTCCAGGACGACCACCGAAAATCCTGCCCGTGACAGTTCGTAGGCAACAGGGCCCCCACCGGCACCGCTGCCGATGATGCAAAAGTCGTATGCCGGTTTGCTGTTCATCGTGCTTTCACTGTGTTTAAAATATTACCGTAAAGCAGCTTTTCTGTCGGACGCGGGATGCCCGCAAAATGGTTGAGCCAGTCCCAGCCGGCTTCACCTACATTACCTCCGTACTGCGGGTCGGCAACCAGGGCTTCAAAAATAAAAGTCAGGATGATGGAAAGCCAGCTCGACCCCCATGCCTCACCGGCAATGAAATCAATCAGTTCTGCCTGTTCCCTGCCATTGAGTTCCAGAAAACTCTTTTCGTATTCTTCATGGGCAGTTTCGTCAACCCAGCCGATGCCGTTGATGATGTACCGAATATCACCCGGGTCTTTCCGTGGATCGGAGAGCACCCATAGCAGATAACGGTCGGCATTGAGCCGTGCAGCGTCCGGACCGTTGCCGTCATCAGGAAATAAATGCTGCTGAACACGGCCAACAATCTCCATTTGTTCTGCGGAAAGTAAATCCGTTTTGATTTGATATGGCCGCACAGTTGAGGATGCCCTGAGGACCTGCTGAAAAGGAATTTGTGTCAACAGTCCGGCGGCAAGCAAATTTCTTACAAAAATCCTCCGTGGTATTTTTTTCCCACGAAGCTTCAGCTTTATAGGCAGTCTGGCCGTAAATGGTATTGGGTCTTTTTGTTTCATTGTAGTCCACAAAGGTACGGAAAAGGTATATGCCAACGCATTTATTTATTTGATGTAATAAGTGAGCAAGGCTTACAAAAAGCCTTCACGATTTCCGTTTCAACCATCCACGCCTGAAACATTTGACTCAAGTCCTTCCCATACCGAAACGGAAAATGCTTGCAACATTTGTTTTTGTAAATTTGCCATCCCATGCAAAACTTTTCAGATCGGTTAAAGAAAGAACCATTTACCACCCTGGCGCGTGTTGCCGGCGAAACTGCAACACCGGTTTACGTCATCGGCGGCTACGTGCGTGATTTGATCCTTCAGCGCCCGTCCAAAGACGTGGATGTGGTGGTGGTGGGCAGCGGGATCGCATTCGCGCGCAAGGTGGCCGATGCTTTTGGTTCGGGTGTCCGGGCAAAGTACTTCAAGAATTTCGGCACCGCGATGGTGCGTTACAAAAGCTGGGAACTGGAATTTGTGGGCGCGCGAAAAGAGTCTTACCGCCGTAACTCGCGCAAACCCATCGTGGAAAACGGCAGCCTTTCGGATGACCAGCGAAGGCGCGATTTCACCATCAACGCCATGTCCGTCAGCCTGCAAAAAAAAGATTTTGGCAAACTTGTTGATCCGTTCGACGGCATTTCCGACCTTGAAAAAAAACTGATCCGCACGCCCCTGGACCCTGACATCACTTTTTCGGACGACCCCCTACGGATGATGCGTGCCATCCGTTTTGCCACCCAACTCGACTTCACCATCGAGCAAAACACCTACGCGGCCATCGGCAGGAACTGTAACCGTATCGGCATCGTTTCCAAAGAAAGAATACTGGATGAACTGAACCTGATCGTGATGGCGGATAAGCCCTCTACGGGTTTTGAATTGCTGGATGAAACGGGGCTGCTGAAAAAGATCTTCCCAAAACTTTCGGAACTCAAAGGGGTGGAGAAAATCGGGAACATGGGCCACAAGGATAATTTTTATCACACCCTTGAGGTACTGGACAACCTGGCTAAAAAGTCGGATAACCTTTGGCTGCGGTGGGCTGCCTTGCTGCACGACATCGCCAAGCCCATCACCAAAAAATTCGACCCGAAAACGGGCTGGACCTTCCACCAGCACGAATTCATCGGCGAAAAAATGGTGCCCGGCATCTTCAGCCGGCTCAAGCTGCCCATGAACGAAAAAATGCGCTACGTGCAGAAAATGGTTCGCCTGCACCTGCGACCCATTGTGCTGGCGCAGGAAATCGTTACGGATTCAGCTATCCGCCGGCTGCTTTTTGATGCGGGCGAGGACATTGACGATTTGATGCAATTGTGCGAAGCCGACATCACGTCAAAAAACGAATACAAGGTAAAAAAATACCTGAACAATTTCAAACTGGTACGCCGGAAACTGAAGGAAGTGGATGAAAAAGACCGCATCCGCAACTGGCAGCCCCCCGTCAGCGGGGAAATCATCATGGAAACTTTCGGGCTGAAGCCGTCCAGGACCGTGGGCGACATCAAAACCGCCATCCGCGAAGCCATACTCGACGGGAAAATCGGCAACAACTACGAAGAAGCTTACGCCTACATGCTTGAACAGGGAAAAATTTTGAAACTGGAAATAAAGAAACTTGTGCAAAATCCGGAACGGAAAAATCAATCTGAAGAAGAGGGAGACAAATAATGAGTGGCAGTCTTCAGTCTGCAGTCTTCAGTCGGCAATTAACTGTCAAAATAAAAAATGAACTCCACCGACAAAATGACCATGAATGACAATCGCTTGACGGCCGCAGGCCAAATGACCATGAATGACAATTGTATGACAACCAATGACGGCCGCAGGCCAAATGACCATGAATGACAATTGCATGACAACCAATGACGCGCACAGCACCAATGACCATGACCAGAAACCACACCCTCATCGTCCTCACGGGCCCCACTGTTTCGGGTAAAACCGGACTGGCCATTGAACTGGCAAAGCACTTCGGTGCAGAGGTGATCTCCGCCGATTCGCGCCAGTTTTACAAAGAGTTGCCCATCGGCACCGCCGCACCCTCTCAGGAGGAACTTTCGGCAGTCAGGCATTATTTTGTGGGGCATTTGTCGGTGAAGGATTCCTACAACGTTTACCGTTTTGAACAGGATGTGCTGACGCTTCTTGAAAATGTTTTCAGCAGCGAAACGTAATGCTGATGGCCGGCGGATCGGGACTTTACATCGATGCGGTGTGCAAAGGGATTGACGAACTCCCGGACCCTGACCCCGTCCTGCGAGAAGAACTGGAAAACATGCTGCAAAGCGGTGGCATCGAAGCATTGCAGCAAAAACTCAGGTCGCTGGATCCCGTTTTTTACCGAAGTGTTGACCTGAACAACGCCAAGCGCCTGCAACGTGCCATCGAGGTATGCCTGCAAACGGGAAAACCATACTCGGAGCTGCGCCTTGACAAACCCAAAGCACGACCCTTCAGGATTGTAAAGATCGGTCTGGAAGTCCCGCGTGAGGAACTGAACAACCGCATCAACCACCGCACCGACGAGATGCTGAAAAAGGGATGGCTTGAAGAAGCAGGGGCGGTTTTTCCGCTGCGCCACCTCAACGCGCTGAACACGGTGGGTTACAAAGAGTTGTTTGCTTACTTCGAGGGCCGGCTAAGCCTGGATGAGGCTGTGGAAAAGATCAGGACCAACACCAGGCGTTACGCCAAAAGGCAGATGACCTGGTTCAGGAAAGACAGCGAAATCCGGTGGTTTGCGCCGGGGAAAAAACAGGAAATCATCGCTTACCTTGAAAAGAAGTTGGCCGAAATTTAAACAGTCTCTTAAAAACCAACAATTTTTTGCAACCGTCAGTGCTCCTCCATGTGAAAAGCCACCAGGCCTTCCATGGGTCCGGAGAGGATGCTTCCGGGCTGCATCCCGTTCGCTTCCAGTACTGTTTTCAGCACATCCTGAAAATGAAAAGCTACCGAACCGGTAAACGAAACCGTCAGCGAACGACAGTCCGCGTACCTGCTGAGGTAACGCCGGACAAAGGCGGTAAAAGAGCTCTCGACCACTTTTCTGCAAAAAGGATTCCTGAGGTTGTCCCTGACAAAGGGGCTCAGCGAAGAATAAAAAAGGTTGGGGGCGGGGGTCTTGTAAACCCTGTCCAGCGCTTTGCTGAAATCAAGATCGAAAGTTTCATAAAATTTTTTGACCAGCAACTCATCGGCCTCGCCCAGCAAAACCCCTTTGAGCAGCAGTTTGCCGATGTGGGTTCCGCTGCCCTCGTCGCCAAGCATGAATCCCAGCGAAGGCACGTTGGCGATGATTTTTTTGTTGTCCCACAGGCAGGAGTTGCTACCCGTTCCCAGGATGCAGGCGATGCCTTTTTTTCTGCCGAACAGGGCCAGCCCCGCAGCGTACAGGTCGTGCCCCACTTCAATCCGGGCGCCGGGAAAAACAAGGCTGAGCGATTCGCTCACAAGCCTGCAATTTTCAGTGGTGGAGCAACCGGCACCGTAAAAAAAGATGCTTTGGATGTCAAGCTCAGGCAGTTTTTCCTTCAGCTCCGACTTGAGTTCCGAAACAAAACCTTCCTTTTGGTAATAGTACGGGTTGAAGCCTTTGGTCGTCAGGCTGCGCTGTACCCCGTTTTCACTCACCAGCGCCCATTCGGTTTTGGTGGCCCCGCTGTCGGCAATCAAAAACATAAATCAATGATTTTCGGAAGAAAAACAACAAGTCCCACCACGGCTGCAGTAACGGCTGCCAGCAACACGGCAGCTGCCGCCAGGTCTTTCACCAGCCCCGCTCCGGGATTCCGCTCAGGCGAT
>JAJRWG010000036.1 GCA_024276895.1 Bacteroidota bacterium | reverse complement strand
CATTTCAGGTGACAGGGAATCAAAGCCGGCACGGATAAAAATATGCTCCGACTCGGTAAGAGCACCGTAAACAGAGTGATAATGCTCGCCTGTTTTTCTATCGAACAGGGTGTGCGATCCATCAGCGGTTGTGATTGGTTTTTCCATTTTCTCAGGGGAGGCCCAGGCGCAAACGCAAAGCCTTGACGGGATATTCGGTTTGCAGTTCGGTGATCAGGGTGTCGCCCCCGGCATCGTAAACCGATACCTGCTGGTTTTGCAGGACATAAATGAGACTTGAAGCCATGTCGTACTGGAGGTCAAACACTTCTTCCTGTACCTTCAGCAACAGTTTCACATTTTGTTCCAATTCGTTGAACAGCCAGATCTTTTTGCCAACGGCAATCAGATAAAGTCCATCCTCCATGGGGCAGGAGGCTCCGATAATTCCTGTGGTAAAGTTCAGCGACAGCAGTACGTTGTCATTTTCGACATCGTAAAACTGTATTACCCCAAGGGTATTTATATTTCCGAACACCAGGGCCTGGTTTTTGACCTGTGAGGGATAAAAAGCATGCACACTCAACGGGCTAGTATGCCTGCGCACCACAGCTGCCGTTTGCTTGTAAAAGATCATCCAGGCTTTTTCAGGCCCGATCAGCGAAGTGTAGGCTGACATCAGGTAGTCGCTGAAAACGCCAATCTGACCGGGAACAGAATCGAAAACCAGGGGAGAGACAAACTGCTCGTTGCCGTTGTCGGCCAGGAAGCCAATCACCTGCCCGTTTCCCGTACCCGTGTAAACGATGTTATCACTCAGGGCAAGATCGTACAACTGTGTAAAAGGCATTTGTCCCTGGAACTCCCAAACAGACTGGCTGCTTTGGTGGGTGAAGGCCTGCAATTTGTCAGGATTACGTGTGGAAATGAACAGCATATCTTTGTCGACCGAGAAGACAGCATCGTTAAACTCGCCGGACAAATTCAGAAAATCAGAAGCCTGATCGGTTGTGTCGTAGTACTGCACCCTGGTTTCGCCGGGACCGTGACGGCCAATCAGGTAAAAACCCAGTGACTGCAACACGGGATTTTCAACCTGGAGCTGCATAAACTCACTGCTTTCAGCCCCATTGTTATCGACTTTCACACGCAGATAAACGTTTTTTTCCTGCCCTTTGGGAACCTGCTCAAGTTCCATTTGTACCTCAAAATCAAATACCCCTGCATCGGGGTACAGGTAAACAGGACTTGTGAACGGCACCTGGTTGTTGTTTTCGACTGATACCTTCACCAGCCTCAGGTTTCTTTCCGATCGAACACTGAATTTGACGGTGATGGTGTCAGGCAGGGTGAAACGTTCGCCCGGCAAGGGCGCAAGTATTTCAATAACGGGGGGACTAAGCGCTTCGTCCTTGTTGCAGGACAAAACGGTGAGCAAAGCAAACAACCCCAGAATAATGGCGCTTCTCCGATTCATCGTCAAAAAAACTTAAGCCTGTAAAATTAAGATTTTTTTGTACTTTTCCTGTGACTAAACCCGACGACCATGTTGTACGATTTAAAAGCTGAAGATGTTCTGTTTCTGGACATTGAAACCGTGCCGGCTTATCCGGACTTTGAGCAACTACCCGAGCGTTTCAAACGTCTATGGGAAAAAAAGGCCGAACAACTGCGCAGATCCGACCCGGAGCAAACCCCTGACCGTTTGTATCCAAGGGCAGGAATTTATGCCGAATTCGGGAAAATCGTCTGCATCTCCTGCGGTTACGAAAACGGTAAAGAATTCCGCATCAAATCCTTTTACGGTGAGGACGAAAAGATCCTGCTGGGGGAATTTGCCGGTCTGCTCAGTAAACATTACGATACACAGCGGCATCTGCTTTGTGCCCACAACGGCAAGGAATTTGACTTTCCCTACCTGGCACGAAGATTACTGGTCAACGGTATCACTATCCCCGGCATCCTGAACCTGGCCGGTAAAAAACCCTGGGAGATCCGGCACCTCGACACCATGGAACTGTGGAAATTCGGCGACTACAAGCATTACACTTCACTGGAATTGCTTGCCGCCATTTTCGATATCCCCACACCCAAAGATGACATTGATGGCAGCCAGGTAGGGCATGTTTTCTGGGTGGAAAAAGACCTGGAGCGCATCGCCGGTTACTGCCAGAAAGACGTACTCACCGTGGCCCAACTCCTTCGTCGCTACCGGGGTGAACCGCTGATTAATGATGCCGACGTTTCGATACTTTGAAAAAGATTTTGAGCATTCTTCCCCGGGATGAACAAACTGAAAAAACGTTTTTCTTCCGGCAGAGGCTTTTATCTTAATTTTGACGCTTTACTTTCTTCCGCTGTAACTAAATATCATCATGGAAAAACACCTTTTGTCCAAATCCACTTTTATCCGCGGGGTACAGTGTTTAAAATCGTTGTACCTCAATAAGAAACGTCCCTTTTTACGCGACAGGTTAAGTCCTGAACAGTTGAAAAAGTTCAGGCGCGGGCACAAAGTGGGCGCGCTGGCACAGCAACTTTTTCCGGGTGGAATTGACCTGCGCCCCCGATCGCCTTCACAGTATAGAAAAAAGGTGCTGGAAACGGCAGAGGTCATCCGTACCAGCAGTTACAACACCATTTACGAAGCCACTTTTCAATACGACCAGTTGTTGATCCTGCTTGACATTTTTAACAAAGAGAACGGAAGCTGGACAGCCTACGAAGTGAAGAGCTCAGTGAAAATATCGGAAACTTATTTGCTGGATGCAGCTTTTCAGTACTACGTCATCAGCAACCTGAACCCGGGGCTGAAAGATTTTTTCCTGATTTACGTCAACAAAGACTACGATTTCTCACAACCGCTGAATCCGGAAGAACTGTTCATCAAAGAAAGCGTGCTGGAACAGGTAAAAGCGAGGCAGGAATTCATTCGCGAGCAGGTTGCCAGGGAAAAAGAAACCCTGCTGCTGGAGAAATCACCGCCCATCGAACCCGGCCCGCATTGCACCGATCCCTACCCCTGCGATTTCATCGGCCATTGCTGGAAGAACATTCCCCGTGACCAGTGGCCGCAGCCGCAGCAAAGCAATGAAGGTTTTTACGACTTTCTGGAAAAGCTGGAAGATTCAGCCTGACGGCTAACTGTTTCCCCGCTTTAATTGGTCCCGTTTACAAAGATTTTCTTCACAACCCTTTTTCCCTCGTAGTCCACGCGTACGAAGTAAATGCCCGTTGTACCCACACGGACCGCATTTTCACCGCTTGTCAGCTCACGTTGGCGAACAAGTCTGCCATAATTGTCTAAAACGCTTAGCCGGCCTTTTATGGATTTTTCATTTTGAACGTAAATGAGGCTTCCCGTTGAGAAAATCTTAAAAGGGTTGACGGCTATTTCGTCATTTACAGCCTGCGGTTCAAGGGTCAGGGTGAACGTTTCAATCAGTTCACCGCCACTTGTGATTGCCTGAAAAGTAAGCGAGTCGTTGTCGATCTCAATTTTGGTGTAATGCACTGCCTTTTTCACTTTGACAATCTTGTCGGCATTGGCATTGGGGTTGTACAGCGGTGCCCCTCCCCCGCCGGTAGTGATGTGCATCACGCCGTTGACCACGGCACGGGCATAGTAATGGTTGTGGCCTGTGAGTACAAACTGCACCCCGTAGGTTTCGCAAAGGGGCTGGATAACTTCCTGCACCTCAGGATTGTTGGGATGTACGCCACCGGCTGACCATCCCGGCTCGTGCAACAAAATGAATTTCCATTCTTTTCCTGTGCTTTCCAGTTCGTTAACCAGCCAGTTGTACTGATCACTGCCCGGCGAATAGTCGGTAAACTGATCAACTACCATAAAATGTGCAGGGCCGTAATCGAATGAAAAGTAGTACCTGTCTGACACAAATTGCGGATAGGGAAAATACTTTCTGAAAAGCAGGCCCTGTCCTTCGTGGTTGCCAACAGCTGCCATGTAGGGCAATTGGGAAAGCATTTGCTGAAGGTAACCGTATTGCATGTCAAAAAACTGGTTTTCCCAGTCCGACTCCTTGTCGCCGTCAGCTACCAGGTCGCCCGTCGAAATGATGAAGGTCTGCATTTCCGGATGCTGTTCCATGTCCTGAAGGATTTGTGCAGCCAACTGGTTGTGGTCAGAAGGGTAAGTACGGGTATCGCCGTAGGCGTAAAAACTGATTTTTTTATCTGTGTCTTCGGGTGCTGAAATAAAACTTCCTTTTTTGATTTCGCCATCTCCAAAAGTGACTTTGTAAAAATATTTAGTTTTGGATGCAAGACCTGAAATCGTGTGCTTGTGCTGGTGGTCGTTACCGTACTCGCTGGTTGTCACCGAACCCGTTGTGTAGGTAGTATCCGTTCCCCATGTCAAGGTACAATTCTGCGATGTCGTGGTTTGCCACAGGACAAGCATTTCGGTGTTCGAACCGGTGTACAACAGGTAGGGAGCTTTTTTAAAAGAGGTACTTTTTTCGCTTTCCGGCTGAAGGCCTTGTGAACAGGCGGAAAAAACAGAAAAGCTAAATAAGAGGATAAAGATTGAGTGTTTCATTTTTATTTTTTTAGTACCGGCAAAAGTAGGTCAATTTTTGTTGCTTTTTGGATAACACCTGAAAAACAAAGGGTTCTGCCAAAGAGATTTTTTTTATTAACAATCCGCTAAACTACCTTCCATTGAATTATTTTTGAACCATGGAAGAAGCTACCAGGAATCTGCGAAAAAAAAGCACACCGAAGACGGCAGATTTAACACAACAATTCATTGAACACGGAAAAGTTCCACCACAAGCCACTGATCTTGAAGAGGCTGTGCTGGGCGCCATGATGCTGGAAGCCGATGCTGTAACGGCAGTCATCGACATTTTAGAGCCCAAGGTTTTTTACAAGGAAAGCCACAAAAAAATATTTTCAGCCATTCAGCGGCTTTTCGGCAAATCGGAACCCGTGGACATCCTCACGGTAACCAACGAGTTGAAAAGTACAGGCGAACTGGAAATGGTAGGAGGCCCCTACTACATCACCATGCTCACCAGTCGTATTTCGTCGGCAGCAAATGTTGAGTACCATGCGCGCATCGTCCTGCAAAAGCATATTCAGCGCGAACGCATTACCATTTCGTCGGAAATCATCAAAGATGCTTACGAGGATACGACTGATGTTTTCGACCTGCTCGACAGGGCCGAGCAGAATTTGTTCGCCGTTTCCGAATCCAACCTTCGACGCAATTTTGAAGACATGCCCTCGCTGGTAAAACAAGCCATCGAAGATATCGAAGCCGCCAAAGATGCAGACATGCACATGCGTGGCGTTCCCTCCGGGTTTACCAATCTCGACCGCGTTACTTCGGGCTGGCAAAAATCGGATCTGATCATTCTTGCCGCGCGCCCTTCCATGGGTAAAACTGCCCTGGCCCTCTCCATGGCACGTAACATTGCCGTGGATTTCAACCGGCCCATTGCTTTTTTCTCTTTGGAGATGTCGGCTGTTCAACTGGTTACCAGGCTCATTTCCAGTGAGTCCGGACTCAAATCCGAGAAGCTCAAAAAAGGCGAACTGGAAAGTTACGAATGGCAGCAACTGAATGATAAAATTGCCAAACTCGTTGATGCCAAGATTTTCATTGACGACACACCGGCACTGACCATCTTCGAACTCAGGGCCAAATGCCGCAGGCTGAAACAGCAACACAACATCCAAATGGTGTTCATCGATTATCTTCAACTGATGCGCGGTGCCGACGGCAAAGGAAACCGGGAACAGGAGATCAGTCAGATTTCAAGGTCATTGAAAGCCCTGGCCAAAGAACTGGATGTGCCTGTGCTGGCGTTGTCGCAGTTGAGCAGGGCCGTTGAAAACAGACCCGGCCAGTCAAGACGGCCCATTCTTTCCGACCTTCGTGAATCGGGTGCCATCGAACAGGATGCCGACCTGGTGCTGTTTATTTATCGTCCTGAGTATTACAAAATTGACCAGTTTGAGGACGGCTCACCCACACACAGGGTGGCGGAAGTTATCATTGCCAAACACAGGAACGGCCCCACGGGCACCGTCAGGTTAAGATTTATTGACACATTTGCGCGTTTTGAAGATATGGACAGCAGCGAAACACCTACAACCGGAGACATTAATGCCGGATTCAGGACCATGCCTTCGAAGATGAATGACGATGACGAAAGCGGTGAAGACATGTTTTAACTTAATTTAAGTCAGCCGCTTTGCCGAAAAAGCCTATTTTTACGCCCTTAATTTACAATCCCAATTATTATTTAATTTTTAGCAAATGAAAAATTACAACAGATTTTTTTTGACGGCCTTTGCCATGCTTGTCCCCGGACTCCTCCTCACCCTGACGGCACAAAAGAAAGTCGAACTCAGGTACAATGTGAACACGGGTGACAAATATTCGTACAACATCAGTACCGACCAGGACATTTCTTTTGAAACCAACGGGCAAACGATGGTGATGACCAGCAAAGTCGCGTTCGAAATGACTTCAGACATACTCAACAGCGATGCAGATAGTATTGTTATTCGGTCGAGCATTGACCGTGTCATTCTTAACCAGGGCCTTTTCGGTATGCAAATCGATTACGATTCTGATCTGCCAGAGTCGGAACAAAATCCCATGGCAGCGCAAATCGCTTCCACTTTCAATGGGATGATCGGCAAAACTTACAGCATTACTATGGACATGTTGGGCAATGTGAAAAACATGGACCTGCACGAAGTTACCAAAAGCGATGACCTTGTCAAGAATCTGAGTTCCGGAAGCAGCTTCGCCAATTATCCTGAACAAAAGGTGGGAATTGGCGACTCCTGGGAAAAGGATATTGAGCCACTCAAAACCAGCGACATGAAATTTCATGTTAAATACACCGTGCTGAAAGTCAGTAGCAAACAGGTTACTCTGGGAGTTAAGGGTACTGTTTCGGCTAAAAAGATCGAAAACAACGACATGAATCTCCGGGGCACCCAAACCGGTGAAATGGTTGTTGACCTGAAAACCGGTTGGCTGATTAAATCAACTATTGATCAGGAGTTAAGCATGAATATTAAACAAGGCGGCCAGGTATTTCCGGCAACCATTAGCGGAACAACGGTTTCCACTTCCAAAAAGATCGACTGACAGCCCGGTCTTGCAGTGCCTCGATAAAAAGATAAACAAAAAAAGGAGCCCGCGGACTCCTTTTTTTGTTTTGTTAAATGACTTGTACTTTAATAGGCCAGCACCTCGTTCACCAATTCAGCCGCCTCGTGCAGTTGGATGGCCGAATGTACTTTCAGTCCTGATTGATCAATGAGTTCTTTGCCTTCCACGGCATTTGTGCCCTGTAAACGAACAATGATCGGAATTTCGATGCCCCCAATATTTTTATAAGCATCAACAATCCCCTGGGCCACCCGGTCGCAACGGACAATACCGCCGAAAATATTCACCAGAATGGCTTTAACACTTGGATCTTTTAAAATGATCCGGAAAGCTTCTTCCACCCTTTTGGCATCGGCTGTTCCGCCCACGTCCAGAAAGTTAGCCGGCTCGCCACCCGACATCTTGATCATGTCCATGGTTGCCATGGCCAGTCCGGCGCCGTTCACCATGCAACCTACGTTACCGTCCAGCTTCACAAAATTCAAGTCGAAACGGCTGGCTTCCACTTCCTGGGGGTCTTCCTCGCTCAGGTCACGCATGGCATGAATGTCCTTGTGGCGGTACAGGGCGTTGTTGTCAACAACCACTTTGGCATCGGCGGCATAGACTTTTCCGTCAGCAGCTTTAATGACCGGATTGATTTCAAACAAACTGGCATCAGCACCCACGTAAGCTTTGTACAAAGCGTTGACGAACTTAACCATTTCTTTAAAAGCCCTGCCGCTCAGTCCGAGGTTAAACGAAATGCGTCGTGCCTGAAAGCCGGTCAATCCCACTTTGGGGTCAATCAGCTCGTGGAAAATTTCTTCCGGGGTTTCTTCGGCAACCTGTTCGATGTTCATCCCGCCGCGCGGCGAGTACATCACCATGTTCCGGCCTTTATCCCTGTTGAGCAGAATGCTCATGTAATACTCTTCCACTTTCTCAGGACCGGGATAATAAATATTTTGCTCAACCAGTACCCTTCGCACCAGTTTGCCCTCTTTTTTGGTCTGGGGCGTCACCAGCATCATGCCGATAATTTCATCGGCAAATTGCCTGACTTCGTCGAGGCTTTTGGCGATTTTCACGCCACCGCCTTTTCCGCGGCCTCCCGCGTGAATTTGTGCTTTCACCGCCCATTTGTCAGAGCCGGTCTTTTTTTGGATTTCCTTGGCAGCCTCCGCTGCTTTGTCAGGTGATTCGGCAACCAATCCAAAAGGAACGGAAACTCCGTAACCCTGCAGGATGGATTTGCCCTGGTATTCGTGTAAGTTCATGTTAAAAGGCTTTTTAAATGCGCAATTTTTTAAGCGCCAAAAGTAGGATAAAAAACGGGACGTTTCGCCACGGAAAAACAAAGATTTTACCCGGGTGCTAATTTAAACCGTGTTTTAAATAATAAACATGGGATGGCTGACGTAAAACGTTTTTCAGCCTCAATGTTTGTACAGCACCCTTTTGTCCAACCCTTTCAAACCAAGCCAGATGCCACCATCCTCAGCCAGCTGCGTGAATGTGGACAGGTCGAAATGCAGCGTGTCCTGAACAAGCTCGCGGCAGGGGTCGTTGTCGGTAAAATGCAGCAGAAGGTCAGCCTGTGGCGGCATGGAGTACTTGACTTTACCGCTTGCAAAGAGCCTGAAATCCGCTCCGCCGCAACCGCCGCTGTAACTGACCAGAACCCAAAGACAATCTTCGGTCACGGCCAGCGAGTCAAGGGTGAAAAAGTCAGAAGCCACCATCTTTGTTTCCCCGACCGGACCGAGCACGGGCATGCAAAGATTTTTCACCTTATGATCATTGGCTTTGTCAGCCACTTTCTTTTGCGGGTTACAGGAAAAAAGTGCTGTTAGAAAAAAGATAAGAAGAAGCTTGTTCATAACGGTTTGATTTGCATGGTTTATTTTACAAGTTGTCCAGTAAGTCGTCCATCGTAAACACCCCTTGCTTACCAAGCACAAAACCGGCAGCCAGCAGAGCACCCAGGGCAAAGCCGCTGCGGTTCCGGGCCTGGTGTTTCAGGGTGATGGCATCGGCATCCGATTCATAAACCACACTGTGGGTGCCGGTCACCTCTCCTACTCTTTTTGAGACGATGGAAAGTACCGACGGATCCGCTGAAATTTCGTTCATCCATTTTTTAAATTGCGGATTTTCATCCATGATTTCTTCTGCAATTTTGATAGCCGTCCCGCTGGGTGCATCCAGTTTCTGGATGTGATGGGTTTCGTCGATCAGAACCGAATAGCCTTCCAGCCCGGCCATCAGCCTAGCAAGCAGTCTGTTCACGCGAAAGAACACATTGACTCCGATGCTGAAATTGGGGGCGTAAAACAAGGTGCCGTTTTTTTTGTTGCATATGCCGGCCACCTCTTCCTTCCTTTCATACCAGCCTGTTGTACCGGTTACCACAGGGATGCCTGCGTCAAAACATCGCTTCAGAATGTCAACCACCACCTCCGGCTGGCTGAAGTCAATGACCACATCCGGCTGCGGGCTGAGCGACGACAAGCGCGACCATTCCCCGGACTTGTCAATTTTATCAACGATGCGGTGGCCACGCTTCAGGGCCTGGGCTTCGATCTCCCTGCCCATTTTTCCGTAACCGGAAATCAGGATGTTCATTATTCTCAATTTTTGTTTTTCTTTTTACAAAATATTCTGTCCGCTATTAATGTTTAAAAACGCAGCGAAATCGACAAGCCGTTGATCGACTTCCGGCCGTACTCCGGTACCGACTCCTGTTGTGTTGAAAGCCCGTAAATATTAATGAGTGGGCGCAACTGCAATGTTAAATCGTCGCTTACCTCCCAGTCGTATAAATGCGCGTCAACCGTTGCATCGAGGATCTGCAGGATGTACCAGGCACCCATGATCACAAACGACAACTCCATGTTTCTTCGATAATAATCCCTGAATTCCTTCAGGCTTTCGGCCGGGTATTTTTTGGCCAGGGGATTATCGCATTCGGTTTCAGGGTTTCCGGGGTCCTCTGCCAGTTTACAAACGTAGGCATCGGCAAACTTGCGGTATTCGTTCCGGTTAGTGAGGGCAAAATAACCTGTTACTGCAAAACCTGCGTACACAATGGGGATTTTCCAGTACTTTTTGTTGTAAATCTGACCCAGACCGGGAATGAACCCCAGCCAGGTGGCTGTTTTGGGATTGTGGCCGTTAAAGAATTGTTCGAACTTCTGACCCACCTCCAGCGACTTATCCATCAGCATGGCAGTGCGCGGGCGCTTTACCTGGCTGTCAAGCGAATCGGCGGCTGATGCTTCCTGAGCCGGTGCCGGCAGGCTTTGCCAAAGCAAGAGCAGGCAAATAAGTTTTGCCATCAGCCAGCCTGTTGTTTTGATCCGGATCAACAGCTTAACCCCCGATGGTAGAAATAATCTTTTCCAATTCGTCATCGTCATTAAAATTAATAACGATACTTCCCTTCCCCTTATTGTTTCTTCTCATGCTTACCTTCACCCCGAGTTTTCCGCTCAAAACAGCAGGAATCTCTTTGTACTTTTCAGGAATATCTCTTTTTCCGCTCTCTTTTTTCGCGGGCAGCGATTCACCTGCCAGGTTACGGACGATCTGCTCGACCTGCCTCACATTCAGCCCCTTCTTTATAATTTGTTTGAGGATGACGGTCTGTTGTTTTTCGTCCGTTACCACGATCAGCGCCCGTGCATGTCCCATGCTGATAAAGCCGTCGCGCAGGGCTACCTGCACCTCGGGCGAAAGTTTCAACAGTCTTAAAAAATTGGCGATGGTGGAGCGGTTCTT
Source organism: Bacteroidota bacterium (assembly GCA_024276895.1). Classification (GTDB taxonomy): domain Bacteria; phylum Bacteroidota; class Bacteroidia; order Bacteroidales; family F082; genus B6-G9. Next base: position 2,794 of record JAJRWG010000036.1, on the reverse strand, counting down.
ACCCAGTTTCTCGCTGAGCCTTTCCTGGGTAAGCTCGCATTCGTCAATCAATCGCTGGTAGCTGATGGCCACCTCAATGGCGTTGAGGTTTTTGCGGTGGATGTTTTCGATGAGTGCCAGTTCAAGCATTTGCTCGTCGTTGGCCACCCTGATGAAAGCGGGGATGGTTTTCAGCCCGGCCATGCGACTGGCACGCAGGCGGCGCTCACCGGCAATCAGTTGGAACTTGTCGTATCCCAGCTTGCGCACACTGATGGGTTGGATGACCCCCTGCTCGCGGATGGAGGCAGACATTTCGCGCAACAGCATTTCGTCAAAGTCGCTGCGGGGCTGGAAAGGATTGGTTTCAATCTTTTCAACCTCAAGCTCGGCAATGGCACCGGCAACGTAATTCCCCGAAATGTCGGCCGAGGTGATGTCCGTCTCCGGGCTCTGCAAAATGGCATCCAGGCCACGGCCCAGTACTCTTTTCTTTCCCGTTTTACTCATCGGCTAAGTCCATTTTTTTCTCCTCATTCTTCAGTGCGGTCAGGTCGTTCTTCTGCAGGATTTCCCGCGCCAGGTTCAGGTAATTGACGGCGCCGGTACTTCGGGCATCGTACATAATGATCGAATCGCCGTAGCTGGGCGCCTCGCCCAAAGAGGTGTTCCGGTTGATCAGCGTGTCAAAAACCATCTGCTGAAAATGTGTTTTCACTTCCTCAACCACCTGTTTCGAAAGGTTCAGCCTCACGTCAAACATGGTCAGCAATATGCCTTCGATGTCCAGCGAAGGGTTCAGACGTTCCTGCACTATTTTAATGGTGTTCAGCAGCTTGCCAAGCCCCTCCAACGCAAAATATTCACATTGCACGGGGATGATGACCGAATCGGCGGCAGTCAACGCATTCACCGTGATGAGCCCCAGTGACGGAGAGCAGTCGATGATAATAAAATCATAATCCTCCCTGATCTTCGACAAAGCCCTGCGCATCATTTTTTCGCGGTTGGGCAGGTTGATGATCTCGATCTCAGCTCCCACCAGGTCGATGTGAGCGGGGATCAGATCGAGGTTGGGTGTTTTCGTTTGCAGGATGACATTGTTGGTGTCAATGTCATCGATGATGCATTCGTAAATGCTTGTCTGCACATTTTTCGGGTCAAAGCCGATGCCCGAAGTAGCATTGGCCTGGGGATCGGCATCCACAATCAGCGTCCTGTACTCCAGCACAGCCAGGCTCGCCGCCAGGTTGATGGCAGTAGTGGTTTTTCCTACCCCTCCTTTCTGATTGGTTATGGCGATGGTTTTTCCCATGATAATGTCCGCTTTTCAGTTAAATATCCAGTCAAAATTACGTTTTTCGGTGGCTGCGTCTTTCGTACCGAACGGAAGTTATCAACAAGCAAAAAGACCTTTAAAACAGCACCCTAAGCCTCCCCTAAAACTCTGGTTTAATAAATTTGTCTGGTGAAACTCCAGCCGTAGCCTTCAGACGGATGTCTGCTTTGGGAAATTTACACTCCCCCAATTGTTGCAGTTATATGCCTGCACCATGCGTTCATAATAAGTCCGGTGGGAACAGGCAATAGAAACAAATGAAAAAGCCCGCAGGGGCTGCTTCAAACAGTTGCCTCGTCTTCCGATTTGGTTTCCTCTTCCTTGCCAAGGTCTTCAAAACTCACATCCAGGCTGTTGTCGGTATTCTCAAGCCTTACCTCTTCTACTGGTTCTTCAACAGGTTTTTCACCGGTTTCGATAAACCGGATGGCCGTTTGCAGGCCTTCGCTGAATTTATCAAAATCCTCCTGGTACAGGAACATCTTATGTTTCTCATAAAAAAACTTCCCCTGCTCTGAATTAAACCTGCGCTTGCTTTCGGTAATCGTCAGGTAATACTGGTTGGCACGCGTGGCCTTCACGTCAAAAAAATAGGTACGCTTGCCAGCCCTGACCACCTTCGAGAAAATGTCTTCCCGTCTTTCCTGTTTTTCTTGCTCATCCATGCTACTCCAATTGATTTTGTTAATCGTAACAAAATTAAAAATTATATCCGTAAAGCAATTGAAACGCCCATATTTGTTAACAAAAAGTCGAATTGTTGATAAGATGAATAAAACCTGGAGCCCGCACTCCTTTCCACTTGCGGTTTCCACAAAAAGTTATGCTGTGTTCAGGGCAGCTTACGGGCTATCCGCTTTAGCATGCTCGTGCCGGCGGTGTTTGGCAGGGCCGTGCGGGGGCTTTCTCCGGCAGCCGCCGCCGTCCCGCTGCAACATCCGCCGCCACTTCGCATGGCTGCCGCTCCTATCCCTGCTGCGGGGGCAGGCCGAACTGGGTGCGGGAGCGAGTTGCGTACTACGTGTTCCTAAGTTCAATTAGTAAATGCAACTTTTTGATATACTATTTTTGATTTTTGATAGGAAAATTTCGTACTTCGTAGTTCGTTTTCGTCATTCGTAGTTTACGGCAGAGGGATGGCATTCACTCCAACAATCAATTTAGAATTATTCCACATTGACGAAAAAAGATTACTTTTGCAAATCCCTGCCGCGGCGGAACAAAATCCGCAAGCAGGTGAAATCAAAGTGTTTAGGTTTACCCAAGCAGAAAGTAAATGGCTAAATTTGAAATAATCATGCCCAAACTGGGCGAAAGCATCATCGAAGCGACCATCACCCGCTGGGTGAAAAATGTCGGCGACACCCTGGAAGAAGACGATTCAATCCTGGAAATTGCTACCGATAAAGTGGATTCCGAAATCCCCAGCCCCGTGGATGGCAAATTGATAGAAACCCGTTTTAAGGAAGGCGATGT
>JAJRWG010000339.1 GCA_024276895.1 Bacteroidota bacterium | reverse complement strand
TGACAATTTCATTTCTGGAACTGTAGCTCAATGCCAGTGTAAGAACCATCCTGGTGTTTTGTGCAGTTCGTTCGATGGTTTCCATCAGTTTTTTGTAATTGGCTTTCGGCATACTTTCAATATTGCCGATAGCATTCAGACTGATGTTGTTTTTATTCAGGGTAACGATTTCTTTTTCAATGGTTTCGGCAAAAAGATTCATCAATGCCGTTACTTCGGTTTTTGGGCGTTTCCAGTTTTCGGTCGAAAAAGTGTACAGCGTCAGGTAGCTGATACCCAGTTCGGCTGCTGCTTCGGCAATTACCCTGACCGATTCCACACCCTGGTAATGGCCAAAAATACGATCGTGGCCATGTTTCTTAGCCCAGCGTCCGTTGCCGTCCATAATGATGGCAATGTGTTTAGGCAGCTTGGTGGCGTCAATCTTGTTTTTGAAACTCATTTCCTTTTCGTCTTAAAAGCCCAGGTTGTTACACTTGCGTTTATTCTGCAAAACGAACTTATAGGTCAGTGTTATTCCGGTAAAGTTGTACCAGTCCCACGTTTGGCTTTTGTCATTGTTGCCGTCTTCGATCCCGTTTTGGTAAGAGGTTGCGTTCACGCCATCCAGATAATCGGATAAAGTTTTGTGCATGCCCCACTCAAATCCCAGTCCGATACGCTCGGAAATGCTATATTTAAAGCCAAAACCGAAGGGGATGGCAATGCCATTGTTCAGGTCTGACAGGTAATAGGAAATGCCCGCAAAAATGAAAGGCGAAAAGTAGCTTCTTTTGCTGCCTGTAAAATAGTCCCACCAGTTGAATTCGCCAACCAGCGAGATGTCGTTTACCACTGACGTAAAACTGTAATCCTGTGGAATCAGGCGAACGGGCTGGGTGTCAACGCCCTTGATGCTTCCCCTCGAATAAGAAAGCTTGATAGCGGTGCGGTTGTTGATGTTGTAACGGGCCACCAGGCCTAAGGCAAGCTGAGTGTTCACAAAGGGGATGGCGGGGTTCATTTCGCCCAGATAGTAGGAGCCGCCCCCAAACAGCCCGACCTCAAGCGTTTTCTGCGCTTGAAGCGTCAACGAAAACAGTGAAAGAACAAGGACGGCACACAGGATTTTCAGGCATATTGGTTTTTTATTTCCCATAAAGATTACTTCTTATTTCAGCGCGGCAAAAGTATTACTTTTTTATCAATTTATTTTCAGTCATCCGCGAGCCGAAACAATGTGCGATCAGTTTCTGTAATCAACCCCCCACAGCAGTTTGTCGCGAATGGTTGAGAAAAAATCTTTGTTGTTCATTTGCACCAGGTTCACGCTGAAGCTACAGCGTGTTACCAGCAACTCATCTTCCCTGCTGATGGCCGAATGGCGCGAGTCGAGGGTCAGCAAATATTTTTCTTCCCTTCCCTCGATGCGTATCTTAATTCTGCTACTGTCCTGAATAACGATGGGACGCACGGTTAAATTGTGCGATGCGATGGGTGCAATGACAAAATTTTGCGAACCCGGTGCAATAATGGGTCCGCCTACGCTCAGCGAATACGCTGTTGAGCCCGTAGGCGTGGAAATGATCAGCCCGTCGCCCCAGTACGAATTCAGAAAGTAATCATCAACATAAACGTGGACAACGATGAGCGATGTGGTGTTGTTGCGGTAAATGGTCAGGTCGTTCAGGCCGTAATTCAGTTCGCCGAAAATACCGGCAGGTTTCTCAAGTTGCAACATTGCCCTTTTGTCGATGGAATATTCTTTGTTGAAAATGCTGATCAATGCCTGGCGTATTTCATTCTTCGAGATACTCGACAGAAATCCCAGCCTGCCCATATTAATCCCGAGAATTGGGATGCCTGAATCGCGCACAAAAGGTATCGTATCCAGCAGTGTGCCGTCTCCGCCAATGGAAAAAAGCATATCGGTATCGGCTGTCAGCTCTTTGTGTGAAGAAAACAATGCCGGTTTGCCGGGCCAACTGAGGGCGTCTTTTGTCTTGGCAAAAAAGGGTTCGTAAATTAAGAGTCCCGCAGCTTTTGCAGTCAGTTCGTCAATGAGCAGTTGAAGGTATTGGCGGTAAGCGGGATCGAATTCCTTTCCAAACAGGGCAACTTTCATAACAGCTACGAATTGGTCAGCAAAGCTAAATTAAAATATTGTCCGAAAACTACAGCATCCGGCATATTCTGTTCAGTTGCCGGATTCTTAACTTTTTTTAACGTGAACGGTACAATAAATAAAGAGTCCGTCACAGCGCATGTTTCTGTCCCTTTCCCCTTGCAGGCAAAAGCTAAATGGGAGCAACCAGCCCGATGTAAAAACCCGTCTGGCCCTGCTTGTTTAAAGAGAACTCAAAGCGGAATACCAGATCGTAATAAGTAATAAAATCAATTCCCAGACCTGTGCCATACAGCAACTGGTTGGTCAGCGGATTGCCCTTAAAATACAAGTCGTCAACGGCATAACCGGCATCAAAGAAGAGGTTGGCGTACAGGGCATAAAATACCTTGCCGAACTTTTGGGATTTAATCCAGGGAATGGTGTGTTCCTTACGCGGAATGATCTCAAACTTCAGATTCGTTTTCATCAAACCAAGCCGCTGGCCGTCGATTGCGTACAGTTCGTACCCCCTGATATTCATCCCGTCGAAACCGAAACCGGTTGTTAAAAAATACGGTTGAAATCCACTGTTTTGGTACATCACCGAAAAGTTATAGGCAAAATACCAGCGCCTGATCAAATGGATGTACTGGTCGAACACTAAACGGAACGACCACTGGTTTACGTCGCCGTCAAGCAGGCCCAGGCCGGTTTTTTTTATGCCGATATCAAAATAATAGCCCGTCAGGGGATAGGGTGCGTAATCACGAAAGTCGTGTTTGTACAGGTAACTGATCTCAAAATAGGTGTAGGCAGTGTCCCCGTATGTGAAACTGGGGTTCAGCACCAAAAGCGAATCGTTGTACAGCACGTGATTGATCGCTACCGAGAGGGTGTGAAAATAATTGAATTTGGGACGGAAGCTGAAGTCAAGCTGACCGAAAAATTGTTGTGCGGCATAACGCCTGTCAGCATTGAAAAAAACGAGTTTGTTCTCTTCGGTGGTGTAGGCCAGCAGCCGGTTGAACTGCACCCCGGCCATAATCCCCATGCCGAAAAACTGGTTTTTGGTCAGGTAAGGGATGGTCCATTTGACTGCAAATTTCTTGTCGTAACCGCCCTGAACGAGAAAATTCAGGTATTCCATGCGTCCTCGGAAATTTTCCACCCGGATGTCGAGTCCGTAGTTCAGCTTGCTGAAATCGGTAGTTTGCAGCCAGCCGTTGACGTTTCTGTCGGCAAACGACAACTTGGGGATGGGCCAGATGTACCAGCGTTCCACCACCTTCACAGTTACATCCAGCACACCATTGTTTTCGTGGGTGGTGATGGTGACGAAGTTAAAAAGTGACCGGTTCATCAGGTTTTGGCTGCTCCGCCGGATTTTGTCCTCCAGCTTTTTTGCAGACAATTGCTCGCCGGTGAAAAACTCAAGTTCACGAATGACGATTTTGGCTTTGGTAATTTTGTTTCCCGTCACCCTAATGCTCCCCACCACCACCGTGCTGTCACCTGAAAGGGCTGTGCCGACAGGATCTTCGCTACCGGCTCCAACAACGCGCGCATGGGCAGCGACTGCCAGAAGAAGACCAATCAACCACAAAAAACGCATGCCTAAATGTTAAGGTAGTTCATCAGTGAATCGAACCTTTCTTTCAGGTCTTCATCACTTTCGTCATCGGTGAAAGAGGCTTTGATGAAGTAGCCGTAACGGTCGAAGGTTTGTAAAACGGAACCGATTTCGATGGTGTTGAGTTTAAGTACAACGTTGATCAGTGTTGATTCGGGACGGCTGAAAAGGAAGGTGCTGAGTACCCTGCCGTTGTTTGATTCCACAATGTTTGCAATTTCGGTCAGGCTGTAATCCTTTTCGCTCATTTCGAGCACCACATAACCTCCGGGCGAGTCCACTGACAGGGTCTTCGCCAAGCTGTTCACCAGATCCTGAAGGGTGATGCAGCCCAAAAAACGCTCGTGTTCATCCACCACAGGAATAACCGTCAGCTTGAACTCACTGGCCAGTTTCAGAACATCAAAAATATATTGGTGCTCGTAAACAAACGGGTTTTTAAGGGTGAGTTTGTGGTTGCCAAGCGGCTGGTCTGAATTGTTGAAATCAATAATATCCTGTTCGGAAATGAGCCCGAGAAAACTTTCGTTGTTGACAATGGGCAGGTGTTCCACTTTGTATTCATCCATGCGGTTCAGGGCATCCAGTCCGGTGTCGGATGTTTTCAGGGGCAGTAACCAGGTGTTTACCAGATTTCGCGCTATCATTATTTCATCTTTTTTCTCGTGAAGCGTTTCCCGAAAAGATTGATTTGGTAAAAATAGGAATAAGTTTTGGATTTTGAGTTTTTGGATTCACCCTTCTATCAGCCCGAACAGCATATTTACATAATTGGTGTATCTGAAACCGGCGATCTCCCCTTTTTCCACTGCATCGACTACTGCGCAACCCGGCTCGTCCATGTGCAGACAATCGTTAAACCGGCAATTGTGCATCCTTTCCCTGAACTCCGGAAAACGTTGGCCAAGCTCTGTTTTCTCAAATTCCACCAGGCCGAACTCTTTAATTCCCGGGGTGTCAACGATGTAGCCGCCAAACGAGAGAGGAAACATTTCGGCAAAGGTAGTGGTGTGCTTTCCCTTTTTGTGGTAATCGGAAATACGACCGATCTTCAGGTTCAGCTTGTTGTCAATGGCATTGATCAAAGCCGATTTGCCCACACCGGAATGACCGGCCAGCAAACTGAGCTTGTCCTTCAGCACCTTTTTTAATTCTTCCAGGTTGTAGTTTTCGGGAACGGAAGTAAGCAGGCAACGGTAGCCGATTTGTTCGTAAACTTTTTTGTAGTCGTTCAACTGGTGACGCACTTTGCCTTCATACAAGTCGTTCTTGTTAAAGATGATTACGGAGGGAATATGGTAGGCTTCTGCTGTGGCCAGAAAACGGTCGATAAAACCGCTTGATGTTCTGGGACTTACCAATGAAACAACGAGTACGGCCTGATCAATATTTGCAGCAATGATGTGGGTGGACCTGTACAGTTTGGTTGCCTTGCGGATAATGTGGTTGTGACGCGGGTGAATGTGCCGGATGACACCCGTGTCGCCGCCCGGCTCAATCTCGATGTCCACAATGTCGCCGACGGCAACCGGATTTGTAGATTTAATACCCTTTGTCCTGAACCGCCCTTTGAGCTTGCATTGGACTTGTTGCCCCTGCTCCGTAACAACGGTGTACCAACTGCCGGTTGAGCGGATAACCCTGCCGCCTGACTGTTCTGTCATGGGAAATTGTAATGTTTTCTCACCGGAACTTTGATGTCCCAGGTGCACTTCAGACCGTCGCGAAAGATTACAAAATCCCCTGGCTTTACGTGTACCGTGCCCTCATCGGTTTCCACTGAAAACTCACCTTCGATAATGTAACATTCTTCGTCGCCGGTGTAGGTCCAGTCGAAACGCGATACCTCTTTGGCCCATACCGGCCATGAAGTGACCCCCCGCAATTTCATTTCATCAGGGGTCATTTTACAGATTTGTATTTTTTCCATGGGTGGCAATCTTAAATATTTTTTGTTTATCGCAGGGTTAAAATTACAAACAATTACTATATTTGAAAAAAATTATACCAAAAACCAATCTGTTACAATGACCAATCTTCATTATTATTCGTTGGCAATATCGCCTGTTTTGATTCTATTGGGAATTATTTTACTGAAAAATAAAATGGCTCTCGCCAGTTTTACAAACATCCGCAACAGTATTTTGCTGGGGATGATTTCGGTACTTTTGCTGCTATTGGTAAACTATCTGATTGACCTGCTGTGGCATGGAAGCCTGCATAATATGCGGCGAATGCTTTTTTATGTCTTCGTGGTCATTGCCTTCAGTTCCGAGCTGGGTAAATATGGTCCTTTACGATTGCTTCTTTACGGGCTTTCCTCATTTAAAGGGCCCATCGAGGGCATTATTTACAGCATAGTCATCGGGCTCGGCTTTTCAATGGTGGCAACGGTTTTGTTTGCATTTGGAATCGTGGGAACAACAATCCATAACCTGACGCTCTTTTTGTTTCTCTATCCTTTTGCAAACATAGTTTTCTCCATTTCCATGGGATTTTTTGTGGGCATGGGCAAACTCAGGAAGAATACATTGATTGACCACAGTACCGGTATTTTTCTGGCAACCTTTTTACATGCGCTGTTTTATTTCAGTTTTATCACCACCGACATCCGTTTGCTGATCATTATTCTGTTGTGCTTTGTGATCATCTCAATTACACTTGTTTACCGCTCTGTTCAGCTGTTCAACCAGCGCGATTAAAGTTTGTACAACTTGCCGGGCAGGCATTGAACTGCCCCTTCAAATTCAAGGTTCAGCAAGGCTGCAGCCACCCTGGATGTGGTCATTCCTGTTTGGATGACCAGTTGGTCAATGCCGATTTCCCCTGCTTCACGGATAATTTCCAGTACTTTGAGTTCCTCTTCGGAAAACGCCACGAACATGCGGGTTTGTTGGCGCTTTTTAAGCGGTTTGTCATCCCACCGCATGAGGGCGGCGATGTCGTTTCCGTTTTCGGCCAGGGCAGCCCTGTTGGTCCGGATAAGAAAATTACAGCCCCGCGAACTGTCGTCGCCCACCCTGCCGGGGATGGCAAAAACATCCCTGTTGTAAGAATTTGCCAGTCCGGCTGTGATGATGGCGCCACCCCTTTTGTCCGATTCCACGACGACTACTGCATCGCTCATGCCTGCAACGATGCGGTTGCGCCTGGGAAAATTCTCCCTGTCGGGCTTCGATCCGGAGAGAAATTCCGTTAACAGTCCGCCCTGTTCGAGCATGCGTTCGGCGAGTTTGCGGTTTTGTGTTGGGTAGATCCTGTCAAGACCATGGGCCAGTACGGCGATGGTTTCCAGACTGTAGTCCAGCGCCTTGCGGTGGGCGCAACTGTCGATGCCGTAGGCAAGTCCGCTGACAATCAGCACTTCTTTTACTTTGAGGTCTTCGATAAGCTGTGCACACACGCTGCGTCCGTAATTGGTGGCACGCCGCGTGCCCACCACGGCCACCACACGCGAAACATTCAGCCCGGCAGTACCTTTGTAATAAAGCATCAGCGGGCCGTCTTCACAGTTTGTCAACCGGACGGGATAGTGGGGAGAAGTAAAAAACAAAGGTGTGATACCGGACTTTTCGATGAACCGGATTTCCTGCTCCGCTCTCCGGAAAGTGTTCTGGTGCAGGATGCTGCTGACCGTTGCCCTGCCGATGCCCGGAATCTTTAACAGTGCCTCTTTTCTTTCCCCGAACACGGCTTCCACACTACCGCAGTATGCAAGTAGTTTTTTCCCGTTCACATCCCCCACACCGGGAATGAGGGTCAGGGCAATCTGATGCAACAACTTGTTAGCCACAGTCAAAATTAGAAAATTATTGGGATTTGAGGTGAAGTGCCCTGCGGGCGTTAAGTGTCCTTCGGGCGTCATTT
>JAJRWG010000338.1 GCA_024276895.1 Bacteroidota bacterium | reverse complement strand
GGGAAGAATTTGAAGAATGGAGGAGCCAATTTGTCACCTCCAGGCAAGACAGGCTAGGTTTACGATATGCGCCCTTTGCCTTTACAGAAGATGGAGTAGCCCAGTTGTCAACAATATTGAAGAGCGAAAGAGCAATAAAAGTCAACATACAAATAATCAGACTGTTTGGAAGGATGCGCCGGTTGGTTCAAACACATCAGGAAATACTCAGTAAGTTAGAGGAGATTGAAAGGAAAAACATGGAACAGGATGATAAAATCATGCTCATATTTGAATACATAAAGCAACTGGAACAAGCTAAACAAGTTGAACAAGCCTACAGAAAAAGAATCGGATTTAAAAGAGCCGGTGAAGATTAGGCAATAGACTCTTTGCAGATTAAAAAGATGTCACCACTCAAAAAAATATTCGCCCAAACCACTTACGGACAGTTTACCCTGGCCCTGTTCGTGATTTGTGGCGTTTCGGGTGTTTTGCTGGCCATTCCCTACGATGTTGCCGGACCTTACCGCTCGGTGAGTACCATCCGCATTGCCGATCCGGCGGCATCGCTGATCAGGAACCTGCACTACTGGAGCGCCCAGTTGTTCCTGGTTTTCACCTTCCTCCACATGTGGGATCATTTCAAAAAGCAGGAAGCGATCAAGCTGAAAAAGGGAGTCTGGCTGCGAATGAGTTTGGGGGTGCTGATTATTTTCCTGGCCATGCTCACGGGATTCTTGCTCAAAGGTGATGCCGACAGTCAGCAGGCCAGGCAGATTCTGGAAAGCCTCACGGACGGGATTCCGCTGGCAGGGCCTTTGCTCAGTTATTCCCTTTTGGGAAAGGCAGGAGACTACCAACTTATTTATGTTCACCACATCGCAACATTTACCATCTTCATTGCGGTGATGATTTTTGAGCATTCCAGAAAGGTATGGCCGCGATGGGGTGAATTTACCGTCAGTTTGACAATTTTGTTTTTACTCGCTTATTTTTTTTCGGCACCCTTGCACGATGGTGTCCATCTCACGGTAAAAGGACCCTGGTACTTTGTGGGCTTGCAGGAGATCCTGCACTGGCTTAGCATGCCCGAACTGTCGCTGCTTATTGTTTTCGCGATTTTGGGATTGATTTACCTGGTGGTATTCCTGCCGGTTCGCCGGGCTTTTGTGGTCAAACGCAGCCTGCTGGTCATCACTGTTTTGTACCTGCTGCTTACTGCCGACGGCCTGTTTTTCAGGGGGCAGGACTGGCAATGGGTCTGGCCCTGGTCGCAGGACTACAGCCGGACGGTACTGCATGCTTACCGCATGCCCCCGGTGGATTTTAGTCCCGGATTTAGCTCCGGCGAAGTTGCAGCGGCTCCCCTGATCAACGGCCGCAAAGAAAGTTGCATCGTCTGCCACAGCGCTGTTTCGGGTTTAACACTTTCGCACAACCCGCAGGCACTGGGTTGCTTTGCCTGCCACGGCGGCGACCCGCTGGCATCCGGCAAAGACATTGCCCACAAAAACATGCGGCTCATCCCGGGCAACCTGTCCGATGCTTCCATGAGCTGCGGAACAGCCAACTGCCATCCCGAGATTACCCAACGCATCCAAACGGGCCTGATGGCTACCCTCAGCGGGATGATCAGTGTGGACCGTTTTGTTTTCAACGAGCAAGACACTCCTGACGGCCTGACGGACATTCACGGCCTGACCGACACGCCCGCCGACGAACACCTGAAAAATCTGTGCGTCCGCTGTCACCTGGGCAATCCCAAAACCCAATGGGGGAAGATAACGCAACAAAGCCGCGGTGGCGGCTGCCTGGCCTGCCACCTCAACTACGAAGCAGCAAGCATCACTGCGCTGCTGGAGCATCAAAAAAACCCGTCGGACACCACTTATCTGCATCTGCATCCCGCCATCAGTCTGCAGGTAAGCAACGACCACTGTTTTGGTTGCCACAGCCGTTCGGGACGTATTTCCACCAATTACGAAGGCTGGCACGAAACCATCCTCACAAAAGATGAAATGCCCCGGGACAGCCTCTATCGGCTGGTGGAAGACAAGCGTGTTTTCCGTTACGTACGGGACGATGTCCACCACGCCCTGGGCATGGAATGCATCGACTGCCACACCTCTTACGAGTTGATGGGCGACGGCAATTTGTACGCCCACCAGGAAGAACAGCAGGCCGTGGCCTGCACCGATTGCCATCTGACGTCCTTGCCGCAAACCGTGGGAGCGGACCGGCTGGACCAGGAATCGTCCCTCATCGCCGGCCTTCGTTACGGGTCTGTCAAAGACAGAAAATTCCTGGTAACCGAAAAAAGAAACCAGGTGCTGGTGAATACGTTTGTGAAAAACGATACGGCCTTCCTGCTTACCAAAAACAAAAACAAGCTGTTCAAAATGAAAAAACCCGCCGGGGCGTGTACGGCAGGGGATGCACACGATGATTTGAGTTGCTCGTCCTGCCACACGGCCTGGGCGCCCAGTTGCATCGGCTGCCACAACCAGTACGACGCCGGTGAGCCGGGTTACGACATGCTGGCCAACAAAGAGAAAACGGGAAGCTGGGTGGAATTTGTGGGTGAATACAATGCCCACCTCCCGGCACTGGGCATCAGGGTTTCGGAAAAAGAAAAAACCGTCATCCCCGCGGTTCCCGGCATGGTGCTGAGCATCGACCTGGCATCTTTTACCAAACAAAAACACGACTCGCTGATTTTCCAGCGGCTGTTTGCTCCGGCTGCACCGCACACCACGACCAAAAAGGGTCGCTCGTGCCAATCCTGTCACAACAACCCCGTTGCCCTGGGCTACGGCAAAGGCAGGTTGGAGTTTGTACTTGACGGTGGCCAGGGAACCTGGTCATTCGACCCTGCTTACCAAAACAACCCCAACGACGGCTTACCCGAAGATGCCTGGACCGGTTTCTTACAGGAGCGCAGGGGGAAAGTCAGTACCCGTTCCTGGCTGAGGCCTTTTTCCGTTGAAGAGCAAAAAAATATCCTCACTGCGGGCGCTTGTCTGACCTGCCATAAGGGAGATTCCAGGGTCATGAAGGAAAGCCTGCTCAATTTTCAGGCATTGCTGAAATCACTGAACCGGGATTGTGTTTTGCCAGAATGGGAGCCGACTGAGCAAGATTAGCCTCTTGATTCACAAGACAGACCAACATATTGCTCGTTTTTATGTTGTCAGAAATTTAGACCCGTGCAGTATCTCCAATTATCAAATTGCCCCATTTTCAAATTATCAAATTATCAAATTGTCACATTTTCAAATTAATTTAGTAACCATTGTCATTGGTAACCTGTAAGGTGGTTTTTGTTACTTCCTCCGGTCATTTCTTTCGAAATGATCTGTTTTAAAATCTCCGTCAATACGCCCGCAGGTTTCGCCCTTCGATGTAGTTAATAAACGACTGGTTTACTACCTTGTTGCCGCCGGGGGTTGGGTAATCGCCCGTAAAATACCAATCGCCTGTATGTTTTGGAATGGCCTGGTGAAGGTTCTCAATGCTCTGGTAAACCACTTTCACTTCAGCGTTCACCGATTTATCCTTCACCAGTTCGGCAATTTTATCAGAAATCTGTTCTGCACTGAAAGGCTTGTAAATCTCTTTCACGTGGTTCACCACCTCTTCTTTGGGCAGCTTTTCCTGGGCTTTACATTTCTGGTACACTTCGTTGATGATGCCTTCCTGGCGGGTTTCTTTCAACAAAGCGACAGTGGCTTTGAAAGCCACAAAGTCGCTGAGCCGTGCCATGTCGATGCCATAGCAGTCGGGGTAGCGGATTTGTGGAGCAGAGGAAGCAATGATAATTTTTTTGGGATGCAGTCGGTCCAGGATTAGGATGATGCTTTGTCTGAGGGTGGTGCCGCGGACGATGGAGTCATCCAATACCACCAGGGTGTCTTTGCCGTTCTTCACCACACCGTAAGTCACATCGTACACATGGCCCACCAGGTCATTGCGCTGGTTGTCGGCGGTGATGAAAGTCCGCAGTTTGGCATCTTTTACGGCAATGGTCTCGATGCGGGGACGGTAGGCAAACAGCTCTTCCAACGCGGCAGGCAACCATTTCTCCCTGCTCGACAGCAAGCGCTCGCGGATGCATTCATCAGCAAATTCATGGAGCTTTTCCACCATACCCTGGAAGGCTACGGAAGCCGTGTTGGGAATGTAGGAAAAAACCGTGTTTTCCAGGTCGTAGTTGATCTCCTGCAGGATGGCCGGGGTTAGCAGCCGGCCAAGGCTCTTGCGCTCCTGGTAAATATCTTTGTCCGAACCCCTCGAAAAATAAATGCGCTCGAAGGAGCAGGCTTTCCTGGGCAGGGGGGTAATGAAGCTTTCGATACTATGATTTCCGTTCTTCTTGATGACCAGGGCATGGCCTGGTTCCAGTTCTTTCACCTCACCCACAGCCACGTCAAGGGCAGTCTGGATTACCGGCCGTTCCGAGGCAGCGACGATGATCTCGTCGTCAGCGTAGTAGAAAGCAGGACGGATGCCTGCCGGGTCACGCATCACGAAGGCGTCGCCATGGCCCAGCATGCCACCGATAACGTAACCGCCGTCCCAGCGTTTGGCAGAGTCGCGCAAGATTTGCAACACGTCAATTTCATTAATGATCTGGTCGGTGGTTTCGATCTTAGTCAGCCCTTTTTCTTTGAATTCGCTGTACAGTCTTTCGTTTTCTTCATCCAGGAAGTGGCCGATTTTTTCCAGGACAGTCACCGTGTCAGAAGTTTCCACAGGATACTGTCCCAATTCCACCAGTGTTTCGAACAACTCGTTGTTGTTGGTCATGTTGAAGTTACCTGCCAGCACCAGGTTGCGCGTTTTCCAGTTATTGGCCCGCACAAGCGGATGCAGATGCTGTTTCGTATTTCCGCCGTAAGTCCCGTAACGCAGGTGTCCCAGGAACAACTCTCCGGTAAACTGTACGTGGTTTTTCAGCCAAAGTACGTCATTCAGTCGCCTGGGATTTTCGGAATTTACCTGCTCCAACTGGTTGTACACCTTGTTAAAAATGTCTTTAATGGGCGTACTGCTGTTGGAGCGCAGGCGGTTGATGTACCGCTTGCCCGGCGGCAGATCGAACTTGATACAGGCCATCCCGGCACCGTCCTGCCCGCGGTTGTGTTGCTTTTGCATGAGCAGGTGCAGCTTTTGCAAGCCATAGATCGAAGTACCGTACTTTCCCAGGTAATAATTCAACGGCTTCAGCAGCCGGATCATGGCTATGCCACACTCGTGGTTGATCTGTTCACTCATGGGTTTTACAGAAAGATTATTTTTGCGGAGCGAATTGGCAAAAGTACAAAAAAGGATGCTTACAATAAGAATGGCTACCGAAGAAGTTCATGCAACAATTGTTGATTTTCAACTAAAAATGGCTTACGAAACCGAGGGTTTGACCTTGGACAAAGCAACGGTGGAACGGGGGGTGATGCAGGTGTTGCGCAATCCGCAAAAAGGAAGATACCTGGTGGCTGAACAGGACGGCCGGGTGGTGGCTTCGCTCATGCTGACGCCCGAATGGAGCGACTGGCGCAATCGTACTGTGCTGTGGTTCCAGTCGGTGTACGTGCTGCCCGAAGCCCGTAAGCAAGGTATTTTCAAAAAAATGTACGAATACGTCAAACAACACCTGGTGCTGGACGACGAGGCTGTTTCGGGCCTGCGGCTGTACGTGGACGCCACCAACCTCAACGCCATCGAAGTGTACAAAAAACTGGGCATGGACGGCGACCACTACCGGGTGTTTGAGTGGATGAAAAGCTGAAAAGACTTTCCGGCCTCCGAAGAAAAAAGAAGCGTTGAATTTGCAAATCACGAAAGCCAATAATCAAATAAATCACAAATTCTAATCATCAAGATT
>JAJRWG010000337.1 GCA_024276895.1 Bacteroidota bacterium | reverse complement strand
GCAGAAAAAGGATTTTTAACCGAACCTCGTTTCCGGCCAGGGTCAGTTTATCAGCCAGGTTTTTTATGCGACCGTCGAACTGTGAGATTTCCGCTTTGCAGGCATTGATTTGGTTGATATCGGCCTGCGCCCTGATACAAACTTTTAGTTTCATGTTTTTTATTTTTTAGTATTTAAGCAAACGCTAAAATACATTTTTTATTGTTTAGTCGGAAAGTAAAAATATTCCTTACAGGGAATTGCCGGGAAAGTGGGAAACCGAAAGGCTGTTTTACTTCTTAATGTTTGATTAGGTAATCGCAACAGATTAATTAGCAGCCTTATTTGCAGTATCTGACTTGTTGACGATGTTCTTCAAAACATATTCAGCGATCAATTGCTGAGCCAGGGCATTTGGATGAGGATCAAAAAAGCTGAATTCATATTTCAAACCGTCTTCCGGGTAACCCGGCAGTATTTTTGAAACCAGGTGATATTTGATGTTTCTTTTGTCAAATCCTTCCTTAATCAGCTCAACAATTGACTCGTCATTGTGTCTGAACAAAAGGATAACATCGTTAAATATCAGATCTTTCTTTTTGCTGTCCCAAAGAATGACCTCAAAATCAACTCCCGGAAATTTATCTTCCAGTTCCTGTCTGGATTTGTCAACAATCTCAATGTACAGCTCCACTTCCGCATCGGTTACAATATGCATGTCGTTAAAGAACCTTCTGGCAATATACGATCCCCGGAGCACTTTGATGAACCTGTCTTTGAATTGAATTGCCAGCAAAACCAGCCTGTTGGTGGTTTTGAGGCTGTCATGATCATCAAAGTGACCTTCGTAAGTGAGTTGTCCGTCTTTCAGTTCATATTTCGGGCCGTGTTTGTCCCAGACGGCATAGCCTGCCGAACGGGCGACGTGGCCGGCAATAGCCTCATAGATCACAATTTTGGGCGTGCATTTTATCATGTTGTTTTCAATGGCCGCCAGCATTTGATGAGGTCCGTAGCCGTGAAATCCAAAATTATACACTTTTTTGTCTTGATTTTCACCCACCATGTAAGGGATGGACTTGTTGTCGTTTTCTCCTTCACCAAACATGAAGGAGCCTCCAAACATTACAATGCAATCATCGTCGTTTCCTGATTTTGCAGGTGGGGTGACCCGCAAGCCATCTTTTCCAATCGTATAAACAGCATCGTACAATAATTGATCTCTAAAATATTTTTTTACTCTGACAGATGTGTCTTTTGTAGGAGCATAACCGAGAACTTCATCAGTAGTAAAATAACCTTTGGGATAGCCGCCTTCGTATCTCACACCACCCTCTCTTTTCATCTTTGCTTTCCAGGAAAAGTAAGCGTAAACTTCGGTAGCGCCTAAGAGAAAAACAATGAAAGCAAGGTTGAACCAGATGCTTTTTGAAAGATTTTTTTTACTTTTTAAAGTCAGGATGGTAAATATCAGCAGCCAGCAGATAGCAATCAGAATGTACGGTATACCGAAAAACTTGAGTGAAACCAATGAAAAGAGTATTCCAAAAATAAACAGTAGCAGAGCCAGCATTGTGATACCTGAATTGTTTTTGACAAAGCGCAATTTATAAAATTTTTACACAGAAGCATGAAATAATCTTGCAGAAAACTTGAAAAGATGTTGTCGAAAAGAAAATAGCTGTTAAAATGAGCAAAAACATTTTTGCTAAACTTTGCGAGAAACCCTGCATTACAATTAGAACTGGTAGGAAAGATAAATTCCCGCGTTTCCATAAATGGTGGTTGGTGCGAAGGAAAATTTTGCATCCGGCTTCCTCTTTTTGTGCAGAAAAGGCACCAGCCAACCCGTCAGGGCGCCTATCGCATAGCCTGCAATCACATCTGTCGGGTAGTGCTTTCCGGCTTCGACTCTCAGATAAGCGGTAATGGCCGGGTAGGCTGCGGCAAGGGTCCACACGGTAATTTTAAGTCCGGTTTTCATATCGGGATGGTAATCAGTCAATACCGTAGCCAGAAAAAAAGACATGGAGGCAGTTGTTGACACATGCCCCGAGTAAAAAGATTCCTTGCTGTCAGTGCCCGTGCGTACATCCGTGGGCGTGTCAGGGTTGTAAACATAGGGCCTTGGTCTGTTGGTAAGATTTTTTACTGTTGTCATCATCCCGTAATTAATACTTAAAACTTCCCAACCCATCAGTAGCAGCCAGCCGAAATCGGCTCTGGTTTGTGATGTAGTCAGCAGCAAAACCGGAGAGATCACCGAGCCAATTAGCAAAACGTCGCTGGCGGTAGAGCTTCCGGGAGACCAGTTGAAGGTTGCATTTCGGTCAAAAGCGTTGACATCGTTTCTGTTTAGCAAATTCAGTTCCTGCAAAGAGAAAGGCTTTACCGGATTGGTCAGGTCAACTACAATGCCTGTAACAACCAACCCGGCAGCAGTACCAATGTACGGGGCTTCGTTTTTCCAACTGAAAGTGTAGGGTTTTGCGCCGGGATGGAGATTATTTTTGCAAACAAGGCAGTTATTGATACCCAGACTATCCTGTGCATGGACAGAAGTAAATAAGGTAAGAAAAAAGAATAACGTAGTCAGTGGTTTTGCCTTCATCAGGATGCGAGCCAGGTTTTATTTTATTGCACAAATTTATACTAAAATTACAGAGCCCCCCTGCCGGAGCACCTTGATAAATGAGTTCGGGGGATTCGAACGGGAAATGTCGGTCTCGCTTTCATTTCCGGGCTAAATTTTATTTTGATGTGCCGGCTAAATCTTTGTGCCACCGGGATAAGGTAATAAGGTCAATCTTCGGCTAACCCGACAGCTACTAAGGTTTTCTTTTTTTGATAAGGTTTTTATACCTGGGAAATAGCAATCCCACGCGTAGAAAACTGATAAAAACCTTATCTTGGGCCCTGTCGGCAGGCGGGCTAAAACCTTAGTAGCAAGAAACAAAGAAACTAACCCAACCTTATTACCTTATAAAGTGAATCGATTGTTTTTTACTGCTGAGCACATCAAAATAAAATCTCACCCATTTCCGGTATCATCGCTCCGGTGACTGCAAAATGACCATGAGGAAAGCGGATAAAATATTATCATCAGCTAAAAATAGTTTTTGGTTATTGTTCTTATATCACTACTTTTGCTCCATTAGAATTTCGACGGCGTAGAGAAAAACAAAAAAATGAAAGCAATTTTAGGCTTATCAGCCTTGTACCACGATTCGGCTGCTGCACTGCTCATTGATGGTGAAGTGGTTGCCGCAGCGCAGGAAGAAAGATTCACTAGAAAAAAACATACTCCTGATTTCCCGGTAAATGCCATTCGTTACTGCCTGGAATATTCCGGCCTCAGCATTGACGAATTGGATGCCATAGTCTTTTATGATAAGCCACTGTTGAAGTTTGAAAGGCTGCTCGAAACCTATTATGCTTCTGCCCCAAAGGGCCTTCTTCAGTTTCTGTCGGCAATGCCTGTCTGGCTGAAGGAAAAAATGTTCCTGAAAAAACTTTTACGTGAAGAGCTGGCAAAAATTGAAGATTACGACAAGAAAAAGCTAAATCTTTTATTTCCGGAGCACCATTTATCTCATGCTGCCAGTGCGTTTTACCCGTCACCCTATGAAGAAGCCGCCATTTTAACCATTGACGGTGTGGGTGAGTGGGCAACCGCATCCATTTGTCATGGTAAAGGAAATAAGATTACAATGTTGAAGGAGATGAGGTTTCCACACTCGGTGGGATTGCTTTATTCTGCTTTTACCTATTACCTTGGCTTTCGCGTAAATTCGGGTGAGTACAAGCTGATGGGCCTGGCACCCTACGGTAACCCGGAAGATGCCGAGACCGAAAACTTCATTCAACTAATCAAATCCCACATCGTTTCCGTTAAAGATGATGGTTCCATCTGGCTAAACCAGGAATATTTCAATTATGCCACCGGACTTAAAATGGTGAAAGATAATAAGTGGGAAAAGCTGTTTGGATTTCCGGCCTTAAAGCCTGATGGCCGGATTGAACAGAAACATTGCAACCTGGCTTTTGCCATCCAGAAGGTAACGGAAGAAATCGTTTTGAAGATGGCTGCCGAAGCCAAACGGATCACGGGTTCTGATTACCTCTGTATGGCAGGTGGTGTTGCCTTGAATTGCGTGGCCAACGGAAAGCTTCTCAGGAAGGAAATGTATAAAGACATCTTTATCCAGCCTGCGTCAGGAGATGCCGGCGGCGCACTCGGGGCCGCACAGGTTGCCCACTACATGTTTTACGACAATGAGCGCAAATTACCGCAGGGGCAGGATGCCATGAATGGTGCTTTTCTTGGTCCTGATTTCTCGGGAAAAGAAGCCGTAATGGCTTTCAGGAAACACAAGGCCGTTTACCACAAAGTTGACAGGTTCGACACTTTATGTGAACAGGTTTCCGATTTGATTGATGAAGGCAAGGTGGTCGGATGGTTTCAGGGAAGAATGGAGTACGGCCCCAGGGCATTGGGAAACCGCAGCATCCTGGGTGATGCACGGAATGTTCACATGCAGAAAAGATTAAATCTGAAAATAAAATACAGAGAAGGCTTCAGGCCGTTTGCCCCCTCGGTACTGATTGAAGAAGCTCAAACGTTTTTTGACTTGCCGGTTGCCTCACCTTACATGCTGCTTGTTGCCGATGTAAAAAAGGAAAGGCGAAAGCCCCTGCCTCCCAATTACCGGAAAATGGATTTGTGGGAAAGGCTTTACCATCAGAGAAGCGACATTCAGTCGGTTACGCATCTTGATTTTAGCGCACGGATTCAAACCGTCCACAAAGAAACAAATCCGAAATACTGGCAATTGATCGAGACCTTCAGGAAGAAAACAGGCCACGGGATCGTTGTGAACACCAGTTTCAATGTGCGTGGCGAACCCATCGTTTGCACCCCCGAAGATGCTTACAAATGTTTCATGCGTACCGAGATGGATTGCCTGGTGGTGAATGATTTCATCTTGCACAAAACCGAGCAACCCGATTGGGAGAACAGGGAAAAATGGATGGAAAAATTTAAGAAGGACTAAAAACAAAATAAAATGGATTTCTTAAAAGACCTCTGGTTGTTCATGAAAGAACGAAAAAAGTTCTGGCTACTGCCCGTGATCCTCATCCTGCTGCTGCTGGGATTGCTGATTGTATTTGGTGGAGGAAGCGCGGTTGCACCGTTCATTTACACACTTTTTTAGAGACCAGAAAATATGAAAAAAGATAACGTACTGTCCACAATCCTGGTAATTTCAATGGGATTTTTGGCCTTGTTCTTTCTTTTTAAATGGGAGTGGGCCGCCATTGTTTCACTGGCAGTTGGACTTGCCGGCTTGTTGTCGCCTTACCTGGCGGTGAAAATTGACTGGGTCTGGTCGAAACTTTCCAAACTGCTCAGCTATGTGGTGCCAAACATTTTACTGAGTCTTGTGTTTTTCCTCATCCTGTTTCCCATTTCCCTTCTGGCGAAGCTTTTCAACAAAGATCCTTTGATGCTGTCGGGTAAACACGACTCCTATTTTGTTGAGGTGAACAAGGAATTTGACAAAGAAAGTTTCAGGAAGACCTGGTGAACTGCCCTCCTGTTGTCAGTTGCTTCTGACCGGGTGCTGATGGAAAAAAGGACTGAGGTCAATGTTTAGCTTCTGGGCGTACGCACCTACTAATTTCAACTGGTAGTCTTTTAGTTGAGAAAGCTCTCCGGAAATAATTGCAGCAATTGCACGGTTTCCCAGGATCATTGTTACGGCATGCTCACCATAATCGTTTGCAATTTCTTTTTGAATGGGTTTGAAGCAGGTTTTCTTGATTTCTTCAACTCTTTTCCGTTCCCTGTGCAGTTGTTGTGACTCTTCCCTGCTCAACGGTTTGTTGGCAGGTTCGGTTTTTGAAAGTTTGAGTTCTTCGGCTTCCTCCTCAGTTGCCCTGAGGATTTTCCATAGGCGGTTGCTGTACCTGGCTGAAAGCAAGGGAGTGTATTTTGAATTGCTGTTTTTCCAGATGCTTTCGTTACCGGGATGCTGAGCCATTTCTCTCAACACTTCTTTTCCGGCAATGTGGTGGCTGGGCCTTCCTGTGGCTACCGCAATTTCCTCACGCAAAGCCACCAGATTCTTGTAGAGTTGCCATTCAAACTCGGTCATGCCGTTTTTATCCTGTTTCTTGAGGACAACATTGTTCTCCACACCGGCATACGATAACTTGTCAAAGGCTGCGTTTTCTTCTTCAATCCAGGCCAGCAGATTCTTCTCCTGAGCTTCTTTCACCAGAACCGACTTCAGTTCAGGCAGGTGTACAACATCCAGTGCCGCGTATTCCAACTGTTTTTCCGTCAATGGCCGCTTCAGCCAATTACTGTTTTGTGAAGATTTGCTGACCGTGATTGCCAGCACCGTTTCCAGCAAAGCGGCGAGCGAGCCCGGTGGGTAGTTGAGCAGCCGGGCTGCAATAGCCAGGTCGAATAAATTTTTAGGAAAGCAGCCCAGCGTGTGCAGCAACCGCAGGTCTTCTCCAAAAGCAAATACAAGCTTTTGCACCTGCTTATTCTCCAGGATGGGGAACAACATTTTTAGGTCAATATCCTTGCCGAGCGGGTCAATTAAAAAACACTGGCTGCCCGAATAAAGTTGCAAAAGACAAAGGTTGAAGCCATACGCGTTCCGGTTCTTGTCGAATTCAAGATCAATGGCGATTTCCTTGCAATCAATCAGGTGATTCAAACAATTCTTAAGGCCGGTATTTTCTGTAATGTAGCTGAAATCCATATCAGGCAGGGCGGGGTCTGCTCTTGTTTTGCCATCAAAATTAAATAAAAAGCCGTGAACTTCCTGTGCTGCCCCGGAAAATACTATTTTTACCTGCTGATTTTTCATTAAAAAGCAAAGTTGTGGAGGTGATCCGGACCAGTATCCCAGACCTTTATATTATTAAACCCAAGGTGTTTACCGACCAAAGGGGCTATTTTTTTGAGTCCTATAACAAAGAGGTTTTTTTGCGCAACGGCATTGATCAGAACTTTGTGCAGGATAACGAGTCCATGTCAGGCAAAGGTGTACTGCGCGGACTCCATTTCCAGAAACCTCCGTTTACCCAGGGAAAGCTGGTACGGGTGATGCAGGGATCGGTACTGGATGTGGCGGTTGACATACGAAAGAAATCTCCTACTTACGGGCGGTGGGCCTCAGTTGTGCTCAGCCAGGAAAACAAATGGATGTATTGGATCCCGCCGGGTTTTGCCCACGGTTTTGTGACCTTGGAAGACAACACGGTATTTTTTTACAAATGCACCAACGTTTACAATAAAGCTTCGGAAGGCGCCATCCGCTGGAATGACCCTGACCTGAACATCGACTGGCAGATCCGGGATCCGGTACTCTCAGAGAAAGATAAAGAGGCCCCGCTTTTCAAGGGGTTTGATAGTCCGTTTTAAGTCGTTTGAAGTAAAACAAGCTTATTCAGTAACCCCCTTTTTCAAGGTGCGGGACCCCGTCAATCTGTTTTCAGGATGACAATTCCTCAACAATTTCAAGGAAGCGTCTGTGTGGCAAAGCGATCAGACTTTCGGCATACAACGCGCCGTTTGTCCGGCTGATCATCGAAACCTTGGCCGCTGTTTCCTCGTCAGGTGCTTCGTAAATGTCAAGGAAGTCGTACTGTCCAAGCAAAGCGTAGTGGTTAATAAATTTTACTTCAGGACATTTCTTCTTGACATGGATGTACCAGTCGTGGCTGCTCCTGGCACGGTCGGTTAGCTGATGACTTGCTTCAGGGGCGAGCTTGGTTAAAAGGACGAAAGTAGGCATGGCAATTTGTGTTTTATTGGTGCCAGGCCAAATTACACAATTTTAAAGGAAAATGCAAATTTTTCTTGTGCGAGATCATCCCTGTTTCTCACCGGGGTCAGTCAAAACCAGGGTTTATTAAATGAGGAAATCTCAGGGCCTTAAAATTTGGAAGCGTCCGTTTTCTTCAATTTTGATAATGGTGGACGGTTTGATGGTTTGGACTTTGTCGCGGAAAACTTCAACCACATAGTCCACTTTTTCCAAAATGGCAGGGCTAATCTCGTAAAATGTCGTGGCAGCGGGTTCACCCGAAATGTTTGCCGAAGTGGAAACCAGCGGCCTGTTCAGTGTACTGATAACCGGCCTGCAAAACTCGCCTTTGACAACCCTGATGGCAATTGTGCCATCGCGGGCGATCAGGTTTTTTGCCAGGTTCTTTGCTCCCGGATAAACAATGGTTAGCGGGGTGGCTGAATTTTCGATCAGGTCGTAAGTGATGGGCGGTATTTTTGCAATGTAGCGCTCCAGTTTGTCAACTGAGTCGAGCAACACAATCATGGACTTACGTTCACCCCGCTGCTTAATTTTGTAAATCCGCTGCACGGCCTTGCTGTTGGTGGCATCGCAGCCTATCCCCCAAATGGTGTCGGTGGGATAAAGGAGTATCTTGCCGCTACGGAGCAGTTCAACTGATTTTTCAATTTCTTCCTTTAGGTTCATAATCAATACTGTCCTAAACGTTTTTAATTCAGAAGTAAAAGTATGAATTTACTGGGTTTGCAGCTCTATTTTGTCCATTTTCAAAAAAGAACCCCCTGATAGTTTTTTACTGGAGGACTGTTGTTGCTTTCAAATGG
>JAJRWG010000336.1 GCA_024276895.1 Bacteroidota bacterium | reverse complement strand
TGTTGCGCTGCTGCCAGAAATGAAGAAAATAGCGCTGCATGGTTGCCAGGTCGGCGTCTTTGAGCATCGATTTGACGAACAAGCGCTCCGAAGAAGTGGAGATGGGGAAGGTGTAGTCAATAAATTTTGACAGCGAATCGCGGTCTTTGATGCGACTGGCAAAAGTATTAGTCGGGTCAAGCGAAATTACTTCAGCTTCGTTGAACGAAACATAAGGGTTGTAGCGCTGAAAAAATATTTCACGCATTGACAGCAGCTTATTTTCCCTGTCGCGGCTTTCCAGAACCAGAAAATAACTGCCGCTGGGCAACTGACTGATGTCGATTGACTTCAGCAAAGCGTTAACAGGTCCTGCCTTCATTTTTTTCCGGTAAGTAAACCGTTCAAGTTTTTTGTCCAGTTCAAAAGGGCGGATGTAGTAGTTCAGTAAAAAACTCTCGCCGATCAGATCCTCGTTGCTGTACAGTTCCGCATAAAACGACAGTTCGCCCACCGATGCCGGATAATAGTTGAAAACGTAGGGTATCAGGCGATAGCCGTTTTTGTCAAGTACGGTAGTGTCGGATGATTTTTCAAAGGATTGAAGCAATTCGATGTCGGAAAACGACATTTTTTTCTGCCGTGCAGCAATGGTGATCTCGACTGTGGAAACAAGCGTATCAGAAGCAACAGCACGGTCGTTAAGCTGCAATTCTAGTTCATAAGTTCCGGCCGGCAACACAAAACGTTGAATATCCAAAAAGTTCTTGGGCTGGCTGCTGTCGCGAATGGCGTAACCCGATAGTTCGTACTTGTCATAATCAACAATGCTGTCGTTTTTTCTGAAAATGATCTGCACATCAACGAAACCCTGGAACATGCCGTCTTCCTGTAAAGTGTGTTTTACACTGCTGCCTTTGATGGTAAGATAAGTTTCCAGATAAGGTGTGTTATCCGGTGTATTAAAAACAGCATAGGCAAAATAGGCTTTCAGCGACTCGGCCTGCAGCAAATAGCCCGGTGACAGCAAGAGCAAAAATAATATGATGATTTTTTTATTCATTCTGTACGATTGACGTGGTACTAATTTTTAGCAAAGTTAATTGAATTTACAACTGGTGTCAAGGAAATTTAAAAGGGCTCCCAACTTCCCGGACGAACAAGCTGATTACCTGATAAAACAACGTCTGTAACAGACAATTATTGTGATTTTACAAGTTATCCGGAGCATAGAAGAGACAATATTTGTAATTGATCTGAGACAATCTGAAGGATTGCAACTTACGAAAGTTATTTTAACAAAACAGAAAAAGTCCGCCGGAGCCCGCATTATTCATCTTCTTGTGGCAAGTGAGTATACATGAAAAGCCCGCCGTCGTCTCCCTGTTGGTCGACTTCGGCGGGCGGAGGCGGAGAGTAAGGGATTCGAACCCTTGGTACCCGCGAGGGTACAACGGTTTTCGAGACCGCCCCGTTCGACCACTCCGGCAACTCTCCGGCGGCAAAAATACAAAGGTTTTGATTTGATTTAAAAAATGAGGAGGGAAATAAAAAAAGCCCGCCGTCGTCTCCCTGTTGGTCGACTTCGGCGGGCGGAGGCGGAGAGTAAGGGATTCGAACCCCTGGACCCTGTGAAGGATCAATGGTTTTCAAGACCACCGCATTCGACCACTCTGCCAACTCTCCGCGGCAAAAATACATTTTTTTGGTTTTGGACATCACGACCCCGGTATTTTTCACGCCGTCCCGTTCCCCATTTTTCAATACCTTTGATTTTCTTTACAACCGCCATCAACCCGATGAAAAACATATATCCGTTACTTCTGCTTTTTGTTTCCGTCAGCCTCAGCGGACAATCGCAGGAAACCGGCTTCCCCGCTCCCGGACAGGCTTGTCTTTCCTGCCATCAGGGCATCGAGCCCATCCGCCAGCACAACACAAAAATGATGCAGGCCATCTACAAAAAAGGGGCGAAGGCGGGTGATCCCAACGGCTGTGTGGCTTGCCACGGCGGTAACCCGGAGGCTTCAACTTCCGTTGCAGCCCACGGCGGAAGTCCGCTTTACCTCTCGGAACGCGACGGTCCGCGGCATTTTTATCCCGATCCCGGCAGCTCGTGGATCAACGGACGAACCTGTGGTCAGTGTCATCAGGAGCAGGTCGGTGCACAAATGAACTCACTGATGATGACCGAGCAGGGAAAAATCCAGGGAACCCTGTGGGGTTTTGGCGGGATGGAAGGTTACAAGCACAACATCGGGAATTATGTGACCCAAAATCCGGAAGACCCGCACCTGCGGCTGGGTACCGATGCTTACCGTGCCTACATGGAAGCCCTGCAACAACAGAACCCTTTGGTCTACCCTGAGAAAATGACCGCGCTTCCCCCCGCCCCCACGGCCGACGAAGTGCAGCACAACCCGCAACTGGCAGCCTACACCTACCTGCGCCAGGAGTGTCAGCGCTGCCACACGGGTTCAAAAGGGCGGCAAAAGCGGGGCGATTTTCGCGGCATCGGCTGTTCGGCCTGTCACATCCCCTACTCCAACAACGGTTTTTACGAAGGCGGCGACCCGACGATTGACAAAGAAACTGCCGGCCATTTGCTGGTGCACAGCATCCAGTCGGGTCGCGGAGCCAAGGTAACGGTGAGCAACACAACCTGGTCGGGAGTGCCTGTCGAGACCTGTACCACCTGCCACAACCGCGGCAAGCGCATCGGCGTTTCCTACGAGGGCCTCATGGAAACGGCCTACACACCGGGAAGCGACAGTGAAGGAAACTGGCAGCCGCGTCTGCACACCAAGAATTATCTGCACCTGAAAGAAGATATCCATTACCAGAAAGGAATGCTTTGCCAGGACTGCCACACCACGAATGATTTGCACGGCGACGGCTTCCTGTCGGGAAGCACCCTGGCGCCGGTAGAGATCGAGTGCCAGGATTGCCACGGAACCACCAAAGACTTTCCCTGGGAGTTGCCACTGGGGTACGGTGATGAGTTTGACACCCTTCCCGCCTCCGGACCTGCCCGCGGCGTGGCTCAACAATTCGCCGAATACCTTGAAAAAGGAACAACCTACCCGGCTGCCGGCGGCTATCTCATCACGGCACGCGGCAATCCCTACACCAACGTAGTCAGAACCGGCGACAGCATTTTGGTACATCTGGCCAGCGGAAAAGACCTCGTTTTGCATCCCCTGAAAAAGCTGAACATCGAAAATAAATTGTCGGTGGCAGGCCGCGTGGCCATGGAGCAGGTTGTCATCCACAACGAGCGGATGGAATGTTATGCCTGCCACGCCACCTGGGCGCCGCAGTGCTACGGTTGTCATGTGAAAATCGATTACAGCGCCGGCCGCCGGAACACCGACTGGCTGGCGGCTGCCACCGACCATGACAAACACGGACAAACGGGCATTGCCCGTGGCAATCCGGAAGATTATCAGGTGGACGGAGAAGTTACCGAGACCCGGAGTTACCTGCGCTGGGAGAATCCGCCGCTGTCACAAAACGGCGAAGGGCGGGTCTCCCCTACCATACCCGGATGCCAGACGACCATCACGGTCATTGGAAAAAACGGGAAAGCATTGCTGCAAAACGAAATATTCAGGATTCCGGGCGTTGAGGGTGCAGGCGAGGAAGGACAGCTGGCCATCGACATGTCGCCCGTCCAGCCGCATACCATCCGGAAAGAAGCACGCAGCTGCGAAAACTGCCACCAGGAAGCGGCAGCCATGGGCTACGGCATCGGCGGTGGGAAATTTTACAGTGACCCTTCAGAGGATTTTTACGTGGACCTGATGACCGCCGACGGCAGGGTAATCCCCGGCAAAACCATCCCGCAAAAGCAGGGCATCGCCAACCTAACCATGGACTGGTCGCGCTTTGTTACCGAGGACGGGAAACAGCTACAAACCGTGGGGCATCATTTTGACCTGTCAGGTCCTTTGAGCAAGTCTGCCAGGCAAAAGCTGGACAGGCGCGGAGTTTGTCTGTCCTGCCACCAAAGCATCCCCGACAGGGACCTTGCCGTTTCGCTCAT
>JAJRWG010000335.1 GCA_024276895.1 Bacteroidota bacterium | reverse complement strand
CTTTCGCCCTTTACGACGGTGGAATACACCTATGAAAACCAAACCATTCCCGATTACGACAAGCCAGGATATTACGCGTTTAACGGAAATACGGCAAGCGCTGCCTGGTCGGCCATTGGCGGCATCACCCTGCAGGCCTCGCGGACCGTTTTTTTCAATATTGGCCTGGGCTACGGAACCGATAATTATATGTACGAAATTGATGAATACACCTATGAAAACGATACCCGAACAGGATCAGCCTGGGTAAAAGATACAGCTTACAGCAACAGCGGTTTTGAGCTGGATGCCGGGATAATATTAAAGTTCAACAAATTCATCATCAGCGGTGGCGCCACGAGTATAAACTTTAAAAGCGTTAACTGGCTGCTGGGGGTGGCGTTTTAATTGTCTGGATTAGGATTTTTAGGATGAGTGGATGGTAAGATTTAAAGGTGAAAAGTTGAAAGTTGAAAGTTGAAAGGAGAAACACGAGGAACTAACACATAAAATAATCGGTTGTGCCATGAAAGTCCATACTGTCCTTGGCAGCGGATTTCAGGAAGTAATTTACCAGCGGGCTCTTGCTATTGAATTTGAAAAGCAGGGTTTGGGCTATCAGCGGGAAATGGAGATGACGATATTTTACGACGGCATTGACATAGGTACAAGGCGTGTTGACTTTTTTGTTGAAGACACCATCATGACAGAGTTAAAAGCCGTTGCCCATTTAGAAGATGCACACCTGGCACAAGCCATGAACTATTGTCAGGCATATAAGCTGCCAATAGGTTTGCTAATCAATTTCGGCGCTCAAAGCCTTCAATTCAAGAGGGTTTACAATATCAATCATCCCGAAAACAAAGCGTACAGGAAAAACAACCCTAAAATCAAATAATCCTAAAATCAAATAATCCTACAATCTTATAATCCTAAAAATCCTAATCAAGACAATGAGAGAAAAAACAACAAAACAACAACAATAAAATGAAAAAGTATTTCATCATCTTATTCCTGCTCACAGCCCTCACCACCTGCAAAAAAGAGCCCGATGCCCCCACCGGCGGCAACAAAATAGAGTTTGGCCAAACCACTGCCGACAGCATTGGTTATTACAGTGCCAAAGTAAGCACCACAATGGAAAGCACACTCGGTAATGACATCTCCCAGCACGGCCACTGCTGGAGCACGAAAAATAATCCGACGATAGACGACAACAAAACCACCCTCGGCAAACTGGACAAACCCGAAACCTTTTCCAGCGAAATAACCGGCCTGCAAGCCAACAAAACCTATTACATCCGTTCGTATGTAACCTATAAATATGGTACGGCTTACGGAAAGGAAGAAAGTATAAAAACCCTGAAAGCAGGGAAACCTTCAGTAAATACATTGGAGGTACAAGATGTGGATTTGTATTCTGCAAAATTTAACGGCAAAGTAGTTGGCGATAGTGGCTTATTGGTAAATGCAAGAGGCGTATGCTGGAACACCACCGGCAACCCCACACTGGAAAACAACAGCGGTTTTACAAACGATGGCAACGGAACAGGCAGTTTTACCAGCCAATTAACCGGGCTTACAGATAACACAACTTATTATGTAGCAGCTTTTGCCACCAACGAGAAAGGAACGGCTTACGGGCAGGTGAAAGATTTTTTAGCAATAAATTATTTTACCGACCCCCGTGACGGGCAAACCTATAAAACAGTAGTAATAGGAAGCCAAACATGGTTTGCAGAAAACCTGAATTATGAAGCTGCCGATTCCTGGTGGTATGATAGCAGTTCTGCAAATGGTGAAGTTTATGGCAGACTTTACACATGGGATGCAGCCCTGGCAGCCTGCCCAGGCGGATGGAAGTTACCAACTGATAATGAATGGAAAATGCTGGAAATATACCTCGGCATGAGCCAGAGTGAAGCCGACCAAACAGGTTGGCGGGGTACTGACGAAGGCGGTAAATTAAAAGAAGCCGGTACAGCCCATTGGAATGCGCCAAATACAGGGGCTACTAACAGCAGTGGTTTCACTGCCCTCCCAGGGGGCATCCGCAGCAGCAATGGGTCGTTCTACTCCCTTGGCCTCGACGGCCGCTGGTGGTCAAGTACGGAGTCCTCAGGTACGAACGCGTGGAACCGGCACCTGACCTACGGCTACCAGCAAGTGCGCCGGACCAACAGCCTCAAGTCGAGCGGCTTTAGCGTCCGTTGCCTCAAGAACTGATTGGACGCTTTTTAGCCCCCCACAACCGGTGCGCGAATACTTCGCGTGCCATCCCGCCTGTCAAAGCGTATGGCGGACAAACAGGCAGGTACTTAGCGGGCGAAAAAGCTGAGAAATGCTATTTCAACCCGCTGAGAATAAATCTACTCAGCGGGTTTAATACTCCACAACGAGGGTCTTCCAGCCAGTCCTGTCTGCCGGCAGGACTCGTACTTTGGAAGCAAATTCACGTTTTTGATTTTTAGAAGCGTCCTCAAAAAGTAATATATTTATTACCTTTGCGCCGGTGAAATACAATGGACTTTTCAGGTTGTTAAAGCAAAACGGCTGGTTTGAAATCAGGCGAAAGAGCAGCCATGTGGTTTTGAAACATCCTGATAAGCCCGTGCAATTGACGGTGCCCTACCACGCAGGCAAAGAGGTCAAAAAAGGTTTATTGAATGCAATATTGAAACAGGCGAAGATCAAAACAAAGAAAAGATGAAAAAACAAAAAGTAAAAATAACCATTGTTAAGGAGAAAAAAGGGTACAGCGCCACAGCACAGGTGAACAATCGTTTTATTTCAACCGAGGCCGGCTCTTTTGAAGAACTGAGTAAAATGATCCTTGAGGCTGTAAATCTCACCTTTGAAGACAAAGGGTTTGTTTATACATTAGATGAAATTCAATTTGAATACGACCTTGAAAGTTTCTTTGACTTTTACAAGGTAATCAATGTAAAAGCGTTGTCGGAACGAATTGGCATGAATCAAAGCTTATTGGCGCAGTACATTAAAGGAGCCAAAAAACCCTCTGCCAGGCAAACCAAACGGATTTTATCCGGTGTTCAGCAAATCGGCAGAGAGCTTTCCGAAGTCAGGTTTTTGTTGTAAACAGCTATTTGTTTTTCATGCTCCTTCGGATTTGGCCTGACCCGCTAAGTAGCCCGGCCATCCCGCCTTCCAAAACATACGGCGGACAAGCAGGCAGGTACTTAGCGGGTCGAAAAAGCTGGGAAACGCTATTCCAACCCGCTGAGAATAAATCTGCTCAGCGGGTTTGATCCACTATGCCTTGTTCGGCTTAGCGGATCGGGAAAAGTTTGCGATTCAAATCTTAGGCTTAATTATATTTATACGTAAATTCATATAAAATAAACAAGTATTAAAATAATGTATGTAACTACATATAAAATAGTTTATAATTGCCTAATTATATCTAAAAACATATAATGAAACCCATAGCGGAATTTGTTAAAGAACGCCGGAAAGCGGCCGGCCTCACCCAGGAGGAATTTGCCGAACGTGCCGGCCTCGCCTTGACGGTGATCAGAAAAATCGAACAGGGAAAAACCAACCTGAATATGGACAAAGTGAATCTGGTACTGCGGATGTTCGGGCATGAACTGGCCGCCGTAAGCTCAAAAGAACTCGTTAAAAACAAAAAAGCAAAACCATGAGAAGAGCTAAAGTGTATTACTGGGATATTCTCTCCGGAATATTGACCGAAACCGATGACGGAGAATTTCTCTTTCAATACGATGAGGAATATGTTGACAAATACCCCGGCCGGTTCCTTACCTTCACGATGCCTGTAACCGGCAAACCTTATAAAAGAGACAGGTTGTTTCCCTTTTTCGAAGGATTGATACCCGAGGGCTGGCTGCTGGAAATTGCCAGCAAAAACTGGAAGATCAACCCCAATGACAGAATGGGCCTGCTGCTGGCCTGCTGTAAAGATTGCATTGGCGCCGTAAGTGTTGACCCCATACCTGAAGAAGATGAAGAATAAATGTTTGTATTGTTACAAAGAGCTGGACGGTGAAACTGATTTTCATCCGAAATGCAGTCTGACATTTTTCGGGACAAAACATCCTCCACAATTGCCCTATACTCTTGATCAGATGTCGGAACTTGCCAAAGAAGTGGTTGGGCGCAGGATTTCCGTACCGGGTGTGCAGCCCAAATTGTCCATGTCGCTTATAAAAGAGGCGCAGGGGCGCGACAGCAGGTTAGCGGTCGTGGGGGCGCTGGGAGGGAATTACATCTTTAAACCGCCCACAAGGGATTACCCTGAAATGCCACAAAATGAGCATGTCACCATGCGCATTGCCGAAGCTTTTGGCCTAAAGGTTGTGCCCTCGACACTGATCCGGTTGCATTCGGGCGAATTGGCTTACCTCACAAAACGCGTTGACAGAACCCCCGCAGGCGAAAAGATACACATGCTCGACATGTTTCAGATAACGGAGGGCCATGATAAATACAAAAGTTCCCATGAAAAAATCGGCAAAGCGCTGGATACTTATTCCGATCAGACTTTGCTGGATAAAGTTTCTTTTTTTGAGATAACGGTATTTAGCTTTCTCACCGGAAATAATGATATGCACCTAAAAAACTTTTCGATGATTCAAACCGATTACGGTTGGGCATTGTCACCGGCGTATGATTTACTCAATGCCAGCATTCTAAATCCGGAAGACGAAGAGGAGTTGGCCTTAACCATCGAAGGCAAAAAGAAAAAACTGAAACGGGAGCATTTTGAACATTTTGGCGATGTTCTGGGTTTGACTTCAAAACAGCTTGCAGGAGTTTTCAACCGTTTTCTCACAAAAAAAGAAGCAGCTTACCGGATCATTGACGAGTCTTTTCTGTCGGATGCCATGAAGCAAAAGTATAAAGCGGTGATGGAAGAAAGGTATCAACGTCTGTAAAATAAAATGGCAAAAAAACGAGCAAAGCTGAAGGCTGGCCGTACAGCGTTCAGACGACTGCAGTTTGTAAACGGATGGGAGTTGAGAGCCTGTTTGCAATAATATTCCGCGTAGCGGATCGATAAAAATTTACCCGCACCGCTACCCGACCTGAACCCGTTTTCCACTGCAAAGACGGGCAACCGCTGGTCGGAGGGTTTATTTGCTGATTTTCTGCAAAATGTTACACACCTCATCTGCGCTGATCAGTTGCCTGTTTTTTTAAAATTTCTAATGATCAGGCGATTACTCTTTTCATAATTAAAATAGCTCATCGTCCAGTTTAAGCCTACCATTAATTTATTCCTGAAACCGATTATCGATAAAATGTGTACCAGCGACCAAAGCAGCCAGGCAACATAGCCCGTAAAATTAAATTTACCCAGATCAGCCACTGCCTTTTTTTTGCCGACCGTTGCAAGAGCACCTTTATCTTTATATTTAAATCGCCGGATTTGTTTTTTATTGGTAATGTTTAGCAGTGCCCCGGCCAGGTATCTTCCCTGCTGGATAGCCGGTTGAGCTACCTGAGGGTGGCCCCTGGGTGTGTCATCAGTAATCACGGCAGCAATATCGCCCATGGCGAATACATTGTCATAACCTTTGACTTTTAAGTATTCATCTACGATCAGTCGGTTCCCGTTAGCTAACTTAAGGTCATTTATTCCCCTGGGGAATTGTCCTTTTACCCCGGCCGTCCAAATAAGATTTTTAGCCAGGATCTTTTTCCCGCTTTTTGTGGTGACCGTTTTCCCGTCATAGCCGGTAACCACTTCGTTTAACAATACTTTTACATCAAGTTTTTCCAAGTATTTCAAAGCCCGGCCGGATGACTTTTCCGACATGGTGGAAAGAATTTTATCAGATGCCTCTATCAGAAAGATGCTCATTATTGAAGATGGGTACTCTTTGTAGTCTTTCGGAATAATATACTTGCAGAATTCGGCTAATGATCCGGCCATTTCTATTCCGGCGGGGCCGCCACCAACAATCACAAAATTCGTTAAGGCATTCTGCTCGGTTTTGTCACAGGTAATCGCTGCCTGTTCCAGGTTTTGCAGCATCATATGTCTGATGTTCAGCGAATCCCGGATAGATTTCAATCCAAGGCTATTCTCTTCAACCTCCTTCATTCCAAAAAAATTGGTTTCCGTACCCGTAGCCAAGACCAGGAAATCGTAACTCAATATGCCTTTATTGGTAATAACGGTATTGGTTTCGGTCTTAATTTCTTCGACTTCGGCCAGTCGGAAGCATACATTTTTGTAAGCTGATATTTGCTTTCTGAACGGAAACACAATGCTGTCAGGTTCTAATCCGCTGGTAGCAACCTGATACAATAAGGGTTGAAACTGATGAAAATTATTTCTGTCGATTAAAACCACCTGTAGTTTTTTGTTTTTTAGTCCTTCAATCAGCGCCAGGCCGGCAAAGCCTCCCCCAATAATTACTACTCTCGGATAATTGGAAGCAGGTAAACAGATTGGTTCTGTTACACGATTATTCGTAGTTTGATTATTCATTGCTTAATTTTTTGTGCCACAAATTGAACAATTATTGTCTTCCCGCTTGTCCATGCGGGATAGCGTGACTTGTGCGATGTTAAGCAGGTTTGAAATTTTGGCTTTGGCCCAAATCAGTCACGCACAAACCCGTACACAAGAGTGCGCTTGTGGGCGTATTAATCTACCATCCTGCTCATTTCTTCAAACACTCCAGCAACCGGATGTTGGCGTCTGTTTTACCGAGGCTGATACGGACTGAGCGGTCGTCACCGAAGGCTTCCATCTTTCTTACTATCATTTTATTCGCAAACAGGGTGTCGTGCATCTGGTCGCGCTCACGGGTGGTCGGGAAGGAAATAAACAGAAAATTTCCCTGGGAGGGTGTGACGTGATATCCTAACTGAGTGAGTCCCTTTAAAAGATATTCCCTGCCCTCGGCATTCATCCGGGCGCTTTTCCTGACGTGTTCCTGGTCGTCGAGGGCAGCCAAAGCGGCAATATTGGCAATTGACCCTACCATGAAAGGCAGGCGGTTTTTTTCCAGTTCTTCGATGATGGGTTTTTTGGCAATGCCGTAGCCGATCCTTAAGCCGGCCAGTCCGTAAATTTTGGAGAAGGAGTGCAGAATGACGACGTTGGGATGTTTCCTGTACAACTGAATGGAATCGGGATAAAGCGGATCGTCAACATATTCGTAATAAGCCTCGTCAAGCACAACAATGGTTTCGGGAGAAACCCTGTTGAGAAATTCCGCTATTTCGTCATGCGTAAAAATGGTACCTGTAGGATTGTTGGGATTGGCCAGGAAGATCAGGCGGGTTTTTCCGTTACAGCGCCAGACCATATTTTCAAGGCTGATGGCATAATTTTCCATGGGAGCCAGCCGGTATTCCCTGCCGTAAATGGCTGCACAAAGTTTGTAGGCCACAAACGATATTTCGGGAAGGACCATGTTTTCACCGTCGGACATCATCCTTTTAACCAGGTAGTCGATAATGGCGCCCGAGCCGTTGGAAACAATGATTTCTTCGGGGCTGACCTTGTGTTTGGCAGCCAGCTTTTCTTTCAATTCCGTCAAAACCACATCAGGGTACAGCGAAAGACTATGTATATTTCTTAGTACGGCTTCCCTGGCTTTGGGGGAAGGGCCCAGGGGGTTCTCATTTTGGGCGTGTCTTTTGATCAGACTTTCGTACGCTAAATTAATGTACAGGGGGGCTTCCGGTTTTTTCATCTTTTTTGTTTATTCGAAAATGGATTTGGCAGCATTAAAGAGCACCTCCCTGCGATACCAGGAACTGGCACGCAGGTCATCAATAGGTGAGGCAGGCTGTTGCATCAGTTCCACAAAGCGGGAACGCTCATCCTCAGCAAGTGTATTGATATTCCTGTTCGTCAGGAAGCCGGCAGCCTCCTTGCAAAAGACCACCGTAGGCGCTACCGCCCCAACGGCGATCCCGGCACGGGTCACCAGTCCGCCGGACTCCATCTAGAAGTGGTAGCCGATGGAAACGATGGAGCATTCCATGGCAGACCGTTTGCCAATTTTAATGAATCCTGACCTGAGTTTTTTACTTTGGTTGACAGGGATGGAAATACTTATCAATACTTCATCTTTCTGCAGGGATGTTTGACCGGGTCCCCTGAAAAACCCGCTGAGCGTTTCGTGCCGGATTTGTCCGTCCATATTCATGATCCCGCAAGTGGCATGCAGTGCAACCAGTGCACAGGACAGGTCCCCTGACGGGGAAGCCTGGCAAATATTGCCACCAACGGTAGCCACTTCCCTGATCTGTGCGGAGGCAAGGCTGTTCGCTGCCTCGCTGAGGACAGGGAAGTTATCACGGATGAAGGAATTCCTGCAAATTTGAGCAACTGTTACCAGAGCGCCGATGCGGATTTCATCGGGGTTAATTGCAATGCCGGTAAGTGCTTCGTCTTTAAGTTGGGAAAGATTGATCAGGGTCAGGTCTTCCGGCGCTGACTTTTTCAATTCAAGCAGCAGGTCGGTATTGCCGGCAACCAGCCTGAAATTCTTCGACTGGCAGCTGCGCAGGATTTGTTGTAATTCTTCCCTGCCGGACGGACTTTCTACATCGAAATTCATGGTTTCTGAGAATTTTCCGGTTCAAATTGGTTTTTTTCGCTCCAGGCCCTCAATACTTTTTCGGGACTCAGGGGGAGCGAATGAAATTCGACCCCGAGGGCATCCGACACCGCATTGGCGATGGCTGCTGCAGTGGGGATCAGCGGCGCTTCCCCGGCACCTTTGGAGCCGTAAGGACCTGCCTCGTCCTTGGTTTCGATGGGGTAGAAATGGATGTCCGGCATGTCCACAGCCGTCAGCAGTTTGTATTCGTGAAAGCTGGGGTTGATCAGATATCCCTTTTCAAAGATCATTTCTTCCGTCAGGGCGAAACCAATGCCGGTTGCCACTCCTCCTTCTATCTGGCCCTGTAAACCTACCGGATTGAGCACACGGCCCACATCCTGGCTCACAAAAATATTCAACACCTTCACATTCCCCGTGTAAGTATCTACTTCGACTTCGGCAAGCTGCGATGCAAAAGCATAATTACCGGAAATATCTCCCATGAAATTTTTATCCTGGAAACTGCTGTCCGGTTCATAAAAATAATCCACCACACACAACTCGTTGGGGGAGCCAAAATGTATTTCCCTGGCTACCTTGTCAATCTTGATTTCTTTCCCGTCTGCCTTGATGTATCCGTCTTCGTAAAGGAAGTCTCCGGCTTCACAGTTCATAAGACGGGCAGCTTTGTCATTCAGCTTTTCCTTGAGCAAACGGATAGCTCCCAACAGCGAATTGCCCGCCACAAAGCTTGTGCGCGATGCATGCACGCCTACATCCCAGGGCTTTACGTCCGTGTCGGTGTTGATGACCTTGATATGTTTCATGGAGATACCGAGCTCTTCAGCGGCGATCATGGCCAGAACGGTCTCCGATCCCTGGCCGATTTCATTGGACCCGGTGATGATGGTGAGATAGCCGTAATGATCCAGCTTGAGCCGTGTTCCACAGCCATCGGAACGGTAGATCTTGGCCCCGCCGCCCACATGAAGCATGGACGCCAGGCCAAATCCCCTGCGGTAGCGTCCGCTTTGGGTTTCCCTGTTCCTTTTACTGTAACCGCCGGCTTCGAGTACTTTCGCCAGCGCCGGTTTGGCGCCACAGGTTTTAAAGTGCAGGCCCTGCCCGGTAATCTCTCCCGGATAATTGGCGTTAAGCAACCGGATTTCATCCTTGCCCATGCCAAGCTCTTCAGCCATCAGGTCGATGTTGCGTTCCACGGAAAAGGTAGCTTGCGGATTGCCGTATCCCCTGAAAGAGCCGGCAAAGGGATTGTTGGTGTAAACGGCTTCCGCCTGAAAAGAACAGGCTGGCACCTGGTAAAGCGATGAAAAGGTTTGCATCATCACGAAAGGGGTAGTCGCTCCCCAGGAGGTGTAGGCGCCGTTGTCCATCACGATGCGGACTTCCCTGAAGGTGAATTTTCCTTCAGCATCTGCCCCGGAGGTCAGGTCTATGGTCATGGGCTGGCGGGTGGGGGAGGCGATGAATTCCTCTTCGCGGTCGTACAGGAGCTGCACCGGTTTTCCGGTTTTTATGGACAACAAGGCACAGATGGGTTCAAAGGGATACATATCCAGCTTGCTTCCAAACCCACCCCCGATGACCGGTTGGATGATCCTGATCTTCGAGGGGTCCATTTTAAGTGCATGGGCCATGTCGCGCTGGTAAAGAAACGGAACCTGTGTGGATGCATACAGGGTCAGCCGCCCGTCCAG